>JADFRV010000216.1 GCA_022561095.1 Chloroflexota bacterium
TGGAATGGATCTTCGGGGCGGGAAGAGTCGATTGTTATTTCAATGGTGGCGGAAGCAAATAGCTCAAGATTACGGTTTTCTTTGTTTCAGCCGTGACTGGCATAATCCCTTACTATGGAGCCATTACGCGGACAAGCATAAGGGCGTGTGCCTAGGGTTCGATGTAGCCGACCAAAACGTGATTGATGTCATATACACCAGCTCAAGGCTGCAATTGACGCCAAAAGACCTTGAACGGAAAGAGGGTGCTAAGCAGATAATGGCGCGGTTGCTTTCTGCCAAATTTACGGCCTGGGCGCATGAGGATGAGGTCCGTATGCGCACCCGAGGCGATCAGAACGATGAGCGGGAAGCCAGGGTCCACGGCGGGGTCGGCATCGATCCACGCCGCGTACGTGTGCCCCTCGAGGTGGTGGACGCCAACCAGTGGCAGGCCACGCGCGAAGGCGATCGCCTTGGCGGCGTTGGCGCCGACGAGGAGCGCCCCTGCCAGGCCGGGGCCGGTGGTCACCGCCACCGCGTCGATACTCTCCAGAGTACAACCGGCGCGCTCCAGCGCCTCCTCCAGGACGGGCACAATCGCCTCCACATGCTGGCGCGAGGCGAGCTCCGGCACCACGCCACCGTAGCGAGCGTGGAGCTCCACCTGCGAGGAGACGATGCTGGACAGAATCTGCCTCCCGTCGCGGACGACGGCGGCGGCCGTCTCGTCGCAGGAAGTCTCAATACCGAGGACGTTCAGGCGACCGTCTCCGGCAGGGCGGCGATCAGGAGGGCGGCGCAGTTGGGCATCTCTTTACCCTTGCGGTAGATCAGGGGAAGCGTCTCCTCCGGGGGCGGTCGCAGCGCCTCAGCCAGCTCATCGTCGCTGAGAGCGGCAGCCAGACCCGTGCTGAGGAGCAGCAGGCGGTCGCCGTCCCGGAGCTCATAGCGGGAGAGATCGGGCCAGAACTCCTCCTCCAGGCCCAGCGGCTCTACGGCGTCGGGCAGCGAGGGCTCCAAGCGCTTTAAGGAACCGTCTTGGAAGAGGACGGCCGCGGCTGGCGCCACCTGGCCCAGGTAGGCTTCCCAGCCGGGCGCGGCGCCGCCGCGCAACGCCAGGCAGGAGACGCCAGCCGCCACCCGGTGCTGCTTGAGGCTCCGCCGATTCCAATCGCGCAGGTTCTCGTGGGCGGCCCTGACAGCGCGCAGGATGCCGCCGGTGAGGGAGAGACGCTGCGCCCGGAACTGTTTGCCGATCGCCTCGGCTAAGTCGCGGCAGTACTCCTCGCTGCCGGGCAGAGCAGGCTCCACTACCACGAACAGGTCGGCCGTCTCGCCCCCCGACTTGTCTGTGCGGCCACGGCCACTCTCAGGGAAGACGCCCACCCACGGGCTCTCCTCCCGCGCCTCCCCATCTACGATGCCAAACTGACCGACCCACAGCATGCCGCGTTCATTATACGTCCGCGGCCCGCTAGCGATGGAAGGGACAGGAGCACGAACAGAGGGGCGAGGCGACCTGGAAACGAGGTTATGCTACGCCTTGACGGCGCTCTTGACGGCGCTCTTGACATTACCGCGCACGCGGTAAGTGCAGGCGCGCTCGCCGCGGAGGAGGCTCCGGGTCAAGCGTGTGTCAGCGCCGGTGAGGATGCGCACGAAGTCCACGTGAAGGGCGCAGACGGCGCGGTCCCGTTCAGCGACCCTAGGGAAGGGACAGGTGAACTCGTCGATGTAGTACTCGTCGCCTTCCCCCTCGCGGACGTCTATCAGACAGCCCTGCTCCTCCATGATGCTCGCCGTCTCCCGCACCCGTCCCGAGAGAGGTTTCCCCTGGACGCGTTCGCGGTAAGGGAGGGCCATCCGTTCAGCCACCTTATGGAGGAGCTCGTGCAGGCGCTCGTTACCCTGGCTGGATCGGACTTCCTCTAGAAGGACGCTCGCCAGGGCGTCGTAGGTCTTGGGGAAGAGGGAGTCGGCTTTTTCGGTGAGCGAGTATACTAGGGTAGGTCGGCCTACGCGGCCGCGCTCCTCGTGAGTGTCCACCAGGCCGTCCCGCTCAAGTACGGTCAGGTGCTGGCGGATGCCGGTAGAGGTAAGTCCAAGGAGCTTGCCCAGCTCCTTGACCGTAGCACGGCCCTGGCGCTGGAGATACTCCAGTATCTGCTGGCGCGTTGATTGCATCTGGAGGGCAGCTACCATAAGAGCATTTTAGCACATTCACAAACAATTAAGAATACTATAACTCTAAATAGTGTTTTCTGAACCTACGATGCCGGACGATCCGCTAGAATACAAAGCTGAGGCTGACGCCGCCCTGGACCGCCTGGCCCAGCGGCTGCGGCGGCTGCTCCAAGAGGCAGCGGGCCAGTTAGACCCGTTCCCGCCCTTCCCCGGCGCCTTCTTCACCCACGGCATCGAGATCGAGGCGCCGGGCGTGGATTCGCCGGAGAGGGGGTGCGTCGTCCTCGCCCCCGACGGTGAGCTGTACGAGCTGGAGATGGGCCAGGACGTGACGGCGCTGGCGTTGGACCAGACGGACCCCGTGGCCCTGCGCGAGGAGAGGCTGAAGAAGCTGGAGGACCTCCACCCCCGCGACTACATCGTCTACGCCTACAGCGCCCTCACCCGGGTGGTGGAGCTGCTGCTGGAGCGCCAGGCGGAGGGGAAGGGCTAAGCGATTATTCCAGCGCGATCTCGCCGCTCTTGCCGCCCGTCTTGCGCACCAGCCTGATATCGCCGATGCGGATGTCCCGCTGGGCCGCCTTGAGCATATCGTAGACGGTGAGCGCGGCCACGGACACCGCCGTCAGCGCCTCCATCTCCACGCCCGTCTTGGCCGTGGTGCGCACCGTGGCGCTGATATCGACGGCGCTCCGCCCCTCGTCCGGCTCCAGCGAGACGTCGATGCCGGTGAGGGGCAGCGGGTGGCAGAGCGGAATGAGCTCGTGGGTACGCTTGGCGGCCATGATCCCGGCGATCTGGGCCGTCGTGAGGACGTCGCCCTTCGCCGCCTTGCCGGAGGTGATCAGGGCCAGCGTCTCCGCCTTCATGTAGACGGACCCTTTGGCTGTCGCCTCGCGGGCGCTCTCCGCCTTGGCGGAGACGTCCACCATGCGCGGGCGACCCTCGGGGTCGATGTGGGTCAGCTTGGCCTTGCGGCGGGGAGCGGCCATGGCGTCCCCATTACATCATCGAGACATGCGACACGCAACAGGAGGCACGGGGGCGGCGGCCCTAATCGATAAGCACCGCGTGGTCCAGTAGCCTCTCCGCATTCTCGTCAAACCAGAAGGTGGCTTGAAACCGATGGCCCGCTAATAGAGCGGGGAGCCAATGCTGGTCGGAGGGCCACATCTGTTCATAGGGTATCTGAT
>JADFRV010000217.1 GCA_022561095.1 Chloroflexota bacterium
CGGGCGGGCGTGCCGCCTTCATTCGCGCCGACGTGGCCAGCGAAGCCGACGTGCGGGCGATGGTCACCTTCGGCGGGCTGGACATCCTCGTCAACAATGCCGGCGTTGTGGAAGGCGTTACTACCGAGCGTCTGTCCTTTCCCGAAGTGGAACCGGAACGTTGGAATCGTACGCTGGAGGTCAACCTGCGCGGTGTCATCCTGGGCACTCAGTATGGTATCCAGGCGATGCGCAAGCGCGGTGGCGGCGTCATCGTCAACATCTCGTCGGGTGCGGGCATCGGATACGGGCCTCACGATTCCCCGGTGTACGCGGCGAGCAAGGCTGGTGTGATGCGCTTTAGCGCCGCGCTGGCGCCGCTCAAAGACGGGATGAACATCCGGGTGAACTGCGTCTGCCCCGGCTGGGTTGACACCCCGATGGTGCAGCGCACCCGGGCCGAACTGTCACCAGAGGAATGGCGGGCGATCGCACCGGCCGTCATGCTCCAACCGGAGGAGATCGCCGACGCCGTCGTCCAGTTCATCCGCGACGAGACGCTGGCTGGCCGAGTGATGTTGTGCTACGAGGGAGAGCCGCAGCGGCTGGTGCCGGTCAAGACCGAACCGTAGGCGAAACATGGCTGCCTGGGCAGAGTTCGCGGCGGCGGCCCCGAAGATGGCTTGCTCGGTGTATAATACCGCCGATTCCGCATGATCATCTCCATCGTCACACGCAAGACCAGCGTTGCGGAGCGGGCGCAGTGGCAGTCGCGCCTGGAGGGCGTGCTGTCCAAGATTACGGACGCTCTTAAGGCGGAGGCCGGCTTCGCCGGCGTGGACTACCTGTGGGGGGCCGAGGACGACGGTGTGATGGCGCAGATCACGCGCTGGGAGACGCTGGACCACTGCCTTCGCTACGTCCGCGAGGGCGGCGCGGCGACGGTGGCGATGCTGGAGGATCGCGCCGTTCCAACGGCACCCTACCCGGACGGGGCCTGGGTGCGCAGAACCTTCGAGGTTGTGGAGGCGGGCTAGACGCGCGGCGGCTGTCGCATGTCCCACCAGGCGAAGGCGGCGATGGCGGCGGCGATGAGGGCCAGCGCCAGCAGCCCCCAGAGCAGGCCCGCGTTGAACGCCACGAACAGGCCGGAGATGGCCACTAGCACCCCAAAGATCGCCGCCAGCGGCCAGAACAGGATGCCGAACACCGCTCGCGAGAGTACGAACGCTTCCTGCCACCAGGGCGCGGGCTTGTTTCCGTCGTACATGGCGCCTCAACCTCTAGTTTAGAGCATCCGTGGGCCGGGCGTTCGGCAGGCCTGTCGCACCATGCTATACTGCGCGCCGAGATGCCTGAGGACAGCGATTTCCTCTGCGGCGGCTGGATCTGGGACTCCCTCCTGCGGGAGCTGCGCTTCCACGTGCGGACCCGCAAGGGCTGGAAGGACGAGCCGGAGCAGGTAGAGCGGCTGCAGCCCGTTCGCTCCGTCACCTGGCTCCGCTGGTCGCAGGCGCCGATGCAGACGGCCACGGGCGAGATGGTGTCCAGCAGCCATTCGCGGCTGGTGATCGCCTTCGAGGGAAGGGGCGACATGACGATCAACGAGGCCGACCGGGAGTGCGCCGGCAAGCTGGCGGGCGCGATCGCGGAGGCGCACGGGCTGGCGGTGGTGGAGGAGGGGGCGCCTGGCGGTCGGCGCTCGGGTAATCTCCCCTCCCGCGATGAGATGGGGCGGCTGGTGACCCGCCTGGGCAAGGTAGAGGTGACGCTGGACGAGACGACGCGGGAGATCGTGGAGTCGCGGCCTCGGTTCCCGTTCGGCAAGTCGCGGCGGAGCGTCTCGTTCGCGGAGGTGCGGCGGCTGGAGCTGACGTATGAGGTGAAGGGCCCGCTGGAGACGTTCACTCTGTGGGCGCTCATTGGGCCGGAGGAGGAGCGGCTGGCGATCGCCTTCTACCAGGCGTACGAAGGTTGGGCCGATCCCGAGGAGTGGCGCGAGTTCGCCCGCGAGATGGGGCGCTCGCTGAGGGTGGAGGTGACGGGGGTGGACGCCTAGGCGTCTGCCCGCACGAATCCGGCGATGCGCTCCAGCCGTACGATCTTGACCGAAGCCGGATCGAATAGCGGCCCGAAGCCGGACCGGAGCGTCGCCATGTGCGATGTCTGGCTATGGGCGTTGAACGCCTCGCCGTCGGCGTAGACCTCGAAGACGGTGATCTCGCTGGGCTCTTTCTGCGAGCGGTTGAAGACGTAGAGGAGCGCGCCGGGCTCGTTCGCCTCGACGGCGGCCGCCATCTCGTTGAGGGCCTTCTCCGCCTCGGCCTCCTTGCCGGGCTGTATCTTGAACTGCGCCAGGATGGTTGTCATGGGGCCTCCTTGGGTGAGATGCGTTTGGGGCGAGTATAGCAGGCGAGATGGAAGGGGCTGAACCCTACCCGCACTTGTTGTAGCCGCAGGAGCGGCAGACCAGGCAGCCCTCCTGGTAGACCAGCAACGCGCCGCAGTCGGGGCAGCCGAGCCCCGTCCCTTCGGCACGGCTCAGGGCGGGCCCTTCGGCAGATTGGGACGCGGCGGGCTGGGTACCTACATCCGTCACAGCCTGTTGTGAGCCTGTCGAAGGATGCGACGATGCGTCGGCGGCGGCGGCTTCCGGCGAAAACTTCCGCTCCAGCCAGCGGAACACGTAGTCCACGATCGAGGTCGCCCAGGGGATGTGCGGGTTGTTGGTGCGGCCGTAGGGCTCGAAGCGGGTGTTCTTCAGCTTCCGCGCCAGGTCCTCGATGGGGACGCCGTACTGGAGGGTGACGGAGGTGAGGAGGGCCGCCGTGTCCATTAGTCCGGAGACGGTGGAGCCCTCCTTGGCGATCTTCACGAAGATCTCGCCCGGGCGGCCGTCATCGTAAAGGCCCACGGTGATGTAGCCTTCCTGGTCGCCTACCCGGAACTTGTGGGTGATGGAGCGGCGCTCGTCGGGCAGGCGCTCGCGGTAGGGCCGGGGGCGCTCGCCGCTGCGGGCGCCCGTCTGGGCCAACGTCGCCAGCTTGCCTTCGATCTCCTCCAGCGCCTCCTGCGTCTCCTGCTCCGGCCCCTTGATGTTGACGGCGGCGTGCGAGAGGACGGAGTAGTCGCGGGAGCCCTCGCGGTAGGTGGTGATCCCCTTGCAGCCCTCGCGGTAGGCGAGCCAGTAGGCGTCGGCGACGTCGGCCTCGCTGGCGGAGAAGGGGAGGTTGATCGTCTTGGAGACGGCGTTATCGGTGTGGCGCTGGAATGCGGCCTGCATACGAACGTGCCATTCCGGGGTGATCTCCTGGGCGGTGACGAACAGCCGTCTTGCCCA
>JADFRV010000051.1 GCA_022561095.1 Chloroflexota bacterium
AGGCTGATCCGGTCGCTGAGCGCGGCCACCTCCCGGAGCATCTCTCTTGTCGGCTTGCAGTAGGCGCAGGGCTCGCGTCCGGGGAGAACGATCTCCAACTCCTTCTGGGTGAAGTAGTCGATCTTCACCGGGCCCAGCATCTCCTGGGCGAACTTTACTCGAATCGCTTCCTGGTCCTTGAGCGGGATCATCGATGTTCGTCTCCGGAGCGGCCTGCGCGCAGCCAGACGAGGGCGAGCCGCTGGATAGCGGTAGCGCCTGCCGCTATCGCGAGGATCCAGAGCGCCACCGTTGCCTGGTCGATCATAAGGCCGATGCCCAGCAGTATCACCCGCTCCGCCCGTCCGAACAGCCCCTCACGCAACGGGATGTCCACGATCTCGGCGCGCGCGCGAGTGTAGCTGACCAGGAAGGAGGCGGCGAGGGCGGCGAAGATGAGCAACTCCTCCTCGCGGCCGCCGCGGTCGCTGAAGTAGTAGAGAAGGCCGAACAGCACCGCCGCCTCGGAGACGCGGTCCATTACGGCGTCGAACACGGAGCCGAAGCGGGTGGCCTTGCCGGTGGCGCGGGCCAAGGCGCCATCCAAGAAATCGAGAGAGCTGGCGGCCAGCATCACGATACCGGCGGGCAGAAAGTCGCCCCGCGCGGCGAGGAAGGCGGCGCCGGCGTTCCCCAGGACGCCGGCCAGGGTGAGCATGTTGGGCGTGACCCCCACTCCGGCGAGAGCGCCGACGATTGGGTCGGTCAGCCAGCGGGGGGCGGAGCGAGGGAGCAGCCGCGACATGCTACGGCTCGCTGCCGGCTGGGGCGGTGCCATTGGCTGTTGCCTGGTAGTACTCCAGCACCTGCGCGCTGACCCGCTCCCAGCTATAGCGTTGGGCTGTCTTGGCGCCTTGCTTCCCCATCTCCTCGCGCAAGGCGGCGTCCGAGAGGAGGCGTTGCAGGGCGGCGGCCAGGGCCTTGGCGTCGCGCGGCGGCACCAGCAACCCCTCTTGCCCGTCGGTGAGCACGTCCGCGAACCCATCGATCTGCGAGGCGACGATCGGGGTGCCGGCCGCCATCGCCTCCAGAAGGACGATCCCCAGGCTCTCGGCCCCCGTGTTGGGGGCGCAGTAGACGTCGGCGGTCTTGTAGTAGCGGGGCAACTCGCTCTCGGCGACGTAGCCGGTGAACACGATGTCAGTCAGTCCCTTGTGCCGGATGTAACGTTCGCAGGCTGGGAGCATGCCGCCGTCGCCGCCGACGACGATGAGCCGGATATCCGGCATTTGCTGCTTCAGTATCGCGTAGGCCTCCAGCAGGTAAGGCAACCCCTTGCGCTTCTCTAGCCTGCCCAAGAAGAGGATGTTGCGCCTGTGGTCGATGTACTTGGGGATTGGCGGCACCTCGGAAGCGAAGAACGGGAGATCGACGCCGCTGGGGATGATGCGGTAGCGACCGGTGAAGTGCTTGCCGATGAGCCGGAGGGAGGAGCGGGAGTGGGCGATGCGCCCATGGATGCGCGGCCACCAGGGCTTGATGATATAGCTGGTGTAAGCGTATATGCGACTGCCCCCCTCGCGGGCGGCGTGAAAGGTGGCGATGTTAGTGGCGTCGGAGTAGCGCAGGAACTGGAACGGCAATAGGGGCATGAACGGCTCGTGCATGTGGACGATATCGAACCCTTCGCGTTCCAGCAGGCGCTTGACGCGAGGTCCCAGGTTGAAGGAGAGGCAGACGTTCGCCACGGAGCCGCTGGCCGGCAGGCCGATGACGTGCTCGCCGATTACCGTTAGGTAGTCGCAGTCGTTGGACAAACGGCGCGAGGAGGGAGCGATTATCCGCACCTCGTGGCCGGAGCGGATGAACTGAGCGGCTAGGGGCCTAACGTGGTTGTTGACTCCGCCGGGCACGGCCCAGTCGTACGGGCTGACGAGGGCGATCTTCATCGGCCGGAGAAGATTCGCTTGTAGAAACTGTTTGCGGTGGCGCCCCAGCCCAGAGTCCGTGGCGTCACTAGCAGGCCGCGCCAGGCCTGCCGCAGCACCTGCAAGGGTCCTAACTCGAGCACGCTTGGGTAGCTCCCGTTGACGCCCCGGCAAGTGCGTTCCAGTATGCTACGCCGGAGGTCCTCTGCGCTGCGACCGGGAAACTCAGTATGGGCGCTCCCTATCGCCTGGACGTGATGGGCGTCGCTGGCGCCAATCTCGGCCAGATGGTAGCGTTCCCGATTAAGCGCGCCGATTCTCCTCAGGCGCAGCCACGCTCCCGGCGACTGATTGGCGGTCTCCAGACCGTCCAGGTACACGCCGTCCTGACCGGCGTCGGCGATGCGATCGAGCTCCTTCTCGCCCAGTGACCGCGTGATCCACATCAACGGGTGAGCGGCGATGGCAAGGCCACCCTGACGGTGCACGGCCGCTAGCACCTCTTCGACGGGTCGCAGGGAGGGCAGTGGCTCCTCTACGAACAGGGCGATGATGTGTCCTTCGATCGCAGTGACCTCCATGCCGGGAACAACCTGGAAGCGATAGCTCCCACGGGCCCATGCTTCTCGAGTCTCCCTAGCGCCTCGCGGGCCATCGTGGTCGGTGATGGCGATGATGTCGAGGTCGGTCTCCGCCTCCACGTACTCCAGGACCTGACGCGGCGAGGCCATGCCATCGCTGATGGCTGTGTGAACATGGAGATCAGCCTTGCCGGGCCGCTGGGCGTCGCTCAAACCTCTTCCCCCACGGCCACCGGTGGTGGCTCTGGCTGCACCGGCACTCCGTCCCAGATCGACTCCAGCACTACCCATTGGTCGGGGTGCTCCCGCAGGCGGCGCTCCAGCAGGCCCAGGAAGCGTAGGGCATTGGTGCGGGCGTCTCTCTCCATGTCGCCGGTTCGCTCCAGCTCCAGCGGCTCCTCGAGGTATGCGTCGATACCGCCCTGTTTGGTACGGAGGCAGAAGGAGGGGATGACAGTCGCCCCGGTGCGCAGCGCCATCTCGATAGGCCCGGTGGGCATCATCGCCTCCTCACCGAAAAACGGGAGGCTGGCCTTGGGCCCTTCGATGTCGCGGTCCCCCATTAGGGCGATGACGCCACCCTCGCGCAGGGTTCGGATGGCGCGCTTGACCCCAGCGAAGCCGACCGGTGCGAACGTGTGACCCTTCGAGGCGCGCAGGGAGTCCACCAGCCGGTGGAGCCTGGGCGGCTGCAACGGCTCCGTGAGGGCGAATACCTTCACGCCTCTGGACAGCATTCCCTGGACTGCCAGCTCCGGGTTGCCCAGGTGGACGCTTAGCACGATGACCCCTTTCCCCGCTGCTACTGCGGGCAGTAAGTATTCGTCCAACCCGAAATAGCGCAACCGCCGCCGGAAGAAATCGTCCAGGTCCATGTGGGGCATCCGCACCAGATCGACATAATACTTAGCGATGTTGATGAAGATCATGTAGGCGGCAGCACGCACCTTCTTATCAGGCGCGTCCTTGCCCATAACGTGGCGCAGGTTGTTGATCACGTTACGCCGTGAGCCGGGGGAGAGCCGGTACGCCAGCCGCCCCACCACTTCGGCAGCCGCGTAGCCCACCCCGAGAGGCAGGCGTCCAAGGGTGTGAATCGCAATCAGGAAGAGGATGTACTTCCACATGAGACTCGCGGGTCCGTCAGGCTCCCCTACTCCGATGGGGAGGAGCCGTTGCTAGTCTGAATAAACTCCTCAGTGAGGATGCGCGCCTGCTCGTCCGTGAACTGCTTGGGGGGCGACTTCATGAAGTAGGAGCTGGGTCCTGTGAGAGCGCCCGATATCCCTCGGTCCAGGGCGAGCTTGCAGCAACGAATTGCGTCGATGACAACGCCTGCGGAGTTGGGGCTGTCCCAGACCTCCAGCTTCGCCTCCAGGCTCAGCGGCACCTCGCCGAAGCCGGTTCCTTCCATGCGGATGTAGCACCACTTACGGTCGTGGAGCCAGGGCACGTAATCGCTGGGACCTATGTGGATGTCTCCTTCAGGGATCTGGTAGTCAAGCTGGGAAGTGACGGCGCTGGTCTTGGAGATCTTCTTGGACATGAGGCGCTCCCGCTCCAGCATGTTCAAGAAGTCCGTGTTGCCGCCGAAGTTAAGCTGATAGGTACGGTCCAGCCGCACTCCGCGCTCCACGAACAGGCGGGTGAGCACACGGTGGAGGATAGTGGCGCCTACCTGGGACTTGATGTCGTCGCCGACGATGGGCAGGCCCTTCTCTTCAAACCGCTTTTGCCAGTACTGCTCGCGGGCGATGAATACGGGGATGCAGTTGATCATTGCGCAACCGGCCTGCAACACCTGCTCTACGTACCACTTGGTGCCCTCTTCGCTTCCCACCGGCAGGTAGCTCACGACCACTTGGGTGCCCGTGTCGCGGAGCACCTTCACGATGTCCGATGTGGGGCCGCTAGCCTTGTGCACCACTGACGACAGGTATTTGCCGATGCCGTCGTGGGTCATGCCACGTGATACCGGCACGTTCAGGTTGGGGACGTCCGCGAACTTGTATGTGTTGTTCGGCGGCGCGTAGATGGCTTCCGAAATGTCCTTGCCAACCTTGTTGCGGTCCACGTCGAACGCAGCGACGAACTCAATGTCACTGATGTGGTAGCCGCCGAGGTTGGCGTGCATCAAGCCAGGCACGCTTGCATTGCTGTCCACCCCGCGGTAGAAGTGGACTCCCTGCACTAGAGAGGAAGCGCAATTGCCGACGCCGATGATGGCGACGTTGATTTTGCCCAAAGGTTGTCTCCTTCTGGTGGTTCGCTGCGACTTTCGAGTGTTCGGCATCTCTCCTCCGGCCGGTGCGTACTGACCTGCCTAAGCCATTCTACAGCAAGAAGTGGGAAGGCTCATCCTTAAAGAAAAGCCAGGCCAGCATTGGCTGGCCTGGCACAGTCGCTGCGCGGTTCCGGAGCGGGCGATTGGGCCGTTCTCCTAGTGGGGCGAGATCCGCAGCCTTGCTGCGGCGGGGGAGCTTCGCTAAACCGGAGCGCGAGGGGTTCGGCGGGGACCTAGCTCCCCGCGCCGATCCGGTACATGTTAGTGTTGCATACTGGGCAGGTACCCTTGGTAGCTGGCCGCCCGTTCTTGAGGGTGACCTTCTCAGGGTTGCGCATCTCCCTCTTGGTGCGGCACTTGAGGCAATAAGCCTGCATATCAAAACCCCCTTACTGGGTTGAATATATACCCTTCCGTTCTGATGGCCAAGCATACGGCTTTTCAGGGGGTTGTCAAGGGGGATTCCGCCCCAAATAGGGGCCGAATACCAAATTCCAACTTGGCTATGCCGTCAGGTGGCCAGATATGAATACTTTTTGGGGTTTCCAGCGGTGAGACTCGCCATCGTAGCGGAGGATCCCTACGAACGACCCGTCCTCCGCATATGCGCGGCAGCGCTGGCCATCCTGAGCGTCTTGCAGGCGCTGGAACGGGGGTGAGTCCATCTCCAGGGCACAGCCGTGCCGGATGTCCTTCTCCGCCTCCATCTCCAGATAGACGGCTGGAAAGTGGCCTAAGCCGTAGTCCAGCGGTAGCAGCAGCTCCTGCCAGCTTTCGTCCTTGAATGCTGTCTCCAGCCTGTTGATGGATAAGGCATCGTCAACATGAAACAGGCCAACGGCCGTGCGCCGAAGGGCTGTCAAGTGGGCGCCGCAACCTAGGAGCCGCCCCAGATCGTCGGCCAGGGTGCGGATGTACGTTCCTTTCCCACAACGTATCTCAAGCTCCACGAGCGGAGGTTCGAACGAGAGGAGGTCGATCCGGTCAATGTTCGCCTTACGCGGGCGCAGGCTTACCGGCCTGCCGGCCCGGGCCAAGCGGTATGCGGGCGTACCCCGGACCTTGATGGCGCTGTAGCTGGGCGGGGTCTGCTCCTCCCGGCGCTCCAGAACCTCCAGGGCCGCTTTCAGCTTGGTCTCGTCTACGGCTCCGGCGTCTCCTTCGAACGCCGTCGCTCCGGTGGCGTCGAAGGTATCGGTAGCCACGCCAAGGCGGACGCTGCCACGGTAGGTCTTAGGCAGCTCCATGAGGTACTCGCTCACTCGTGTGGCATGGCTCAGGCAGACCAGCAGCACGCCTGTCGCCAGGGGGTCCAGCGTGCCCGCGTGCCCCACCTTCTTTACCGCTGATAGCTTGCGCACCCGGGCGACGACTTGGAACGAGGTGATGCCTTCCGGCTTGTCTACGTTGAGAATGCCGCGCGGGGTCATGCCTCAGGGTGCGTTCCTGGCAAGTGTTTCATCAGATCCAGAATGTGGGCTGCCCTCTCTATCGACTCGTCCAGGGTGAAGTGAATTTCCGGCGTGTGCCTAATCGAAAGACGGCCCATTAGCTGCCGTCGAACGAAGGGGGCGGCGTGGACTAGCGCCTTGATAGTTTCGGCCTTTTCATCGTCACTGCCCATTATGCTCACGTAGACGGTGGCTGCCGCCAGATCAGGCGAGGTGCTTACCCGCGTGAGCGTGACGATCTCCGCCAGCCGTGGGTCGCGAAGCTCGCGCCGGATGAGCTCGCTGATCTCCTGCTGCAGGAGGACGTTCAGTCGTTGCAGGCGTCGGCTCACAGATGTCTCTCTATTCTGGAACCGGCAGGGGTTAGTCCTTCGTCTCAGTGTGGAAGGCCTCGATTACGTCCCCCTCTTGGAACTCGCCGAAGCCTTCTACACCAATGCCGCATTCCACTCCTGCTTGCACCTCGCGGGCGTCATCCTTGAAGCGGCGCAGGCTGGATATGCGTGACTCCTGCAAAACTTCTTCGCCGCGCTTGACTCGTGCCTGGGAGTTGCGCCGAACAATGCCGTCTGTCACCATACAGCCGGCGATGCGGCTGCCGCGAACACGGAATATCGCCCGTACCTCAGCGTGGCCGTCCACGATCTCCTCGATGATGGGTTCCATGATACCCTTCAGGGCGTTCTCGATGTCCTCGGTGAGCTTGTAGATGATGTCGTAGTGGCGGATGTCTACGCTTTCCGCCTCCGAGATTCGAACTGCGCCAGGCTCTGAACGGACGTTGAAACCGACGACGATGCCCTCTGAGGCGCGAGCGAGCATGACGTCGGACTCGCTGATCTTCCCTGTGGCGGTGTGCAGCACCTTTACGCGAGCGCGGTCCGAGCTTAACCCTTCCAGCGCTTGCTGAACGGCCTCCAGGCTGCCCTGGACATCGGCCTTAAGGACGATGTCCAGCTCCTTCGCCCGGCCGGCGGAGATGTCACTGGAGAACGCCTCCAGCGTAGTGGTGTGCTGGGCAACGGCCGTGCGCTCCCGTTCTCGCGCCTCCATCTCCGCGCGGGCGGTGCGCTCGTCCTTGACGGCTGTGATGGTGTCACCGGCGTGGGGGACCTTGGACAAGCCCATGATCTTCACCGGCGTAGCGGGCCCGGCGGTCTTTAGCCGCTGGCCTTTCTCATCGAACATCGCCTTGACGTGGCCCCAGGTGTCGCCGGCGATGATAATATCGCCAATCTTGAGCGTCCCCGTCTGTACGATGGTGGTGGCCATGGGGCCGCGGGAGGGGTCGAGCTCCGACTCGATGATGGTGCCTTCGGCTGGACGGTCCGGGTCCGCCTTGAGCTCAGATACTTCGGCGACCAGAAGGATGTGCTCCAGCAGGTCCTTCAGCCCTGCGCCTGTCTTAGCCGATACGGGCACGGCGATGACATCGCCGCCCCACTCTTCGATTATGACATCGCGCTCCGACAGTTGCTGCTTGGCGCGGTCAGGGTTGGCGTCCGGCAGGTCGATCTTGTTGATGGCGACTATTATGGGCACGTCAGCGGCCTTGGCGTGGTCGATCGCCTCCAGCGTCTGGGGCATCACACCATCGTCCGCAGCCACAACCAGTACGGCGATGTCAGTGGCCCTGGCGCCGCGGGCGCGCATGGCCGTGAACGCCTCGTGCCCCGGCGTGTCCACGAAGGTGATCTTCTTGCCCTCAATCTCTACCTGGTAGGCGCCGATGTGCTGGGTGATGCCGCCGGCCTCCTTTTCCGTTACGTTGGTCTCACGAATGGCGTCCAGAATGCTCGTCTTGCCGTGGTCGACGTGGCCCATGACGGTGACGACAGGTGCCCTAGGCTTTAGCTTACTGGCGTCTTCCTCGATTTCTTTGCGCTTGACGATGATCTTTTCCTCTGCCTGGAGGTGAGGCTCGTATCCTAGCCCGCTGGCCACCTTTGCGGCCGCGTCGTAGTCCACGCTCTGGTTGATGGCGGCCATGACGCCGTTCTTCATGAGCTCCTTGATAACCTCTATCGCAGACGTGTTCAGGAGTTCGGCGAGGTCGCGGACGACCACGGTGGCAGGGATATCGATCGTCTTAGCCGATGCGCCCGTCTCCGGGGGGTTGGCTGCCTGTTGAGCGCTCATGAAGCCTCGGATCCCAGGCGCTCCGCTCCGTACTGGAGTAGGGCCTCACGGGCATCGCTAGAGAGCGTAGCCCGAAGCGCGCTCTCCAGCCGCCCCTTCTTAACGGCGCGGTCCCAGCATTCGGGGTTTCCGCAGAGGTAGGCGCCGCGGCCCGGCCGCTTCCCGGTCGGGTCGGGCTCCACCACGCCGCTGGGGGCGCGTACCAGGCGGATCAGATCCCGCTTGGCGGTCGTGGAACCGCAGCTTACGCAGGTGCGCTGGGGCACGTGCCTTGGCCGAGGTTGCGCTTTCACCGCACTCATTACGTTAGACGTCTAACTCTTCGAACTCGTTGTCCTCGTCGTCCTCCACGATGGGACGTCGGGCCCGCTTGGTTTTTTTAGCCTTGGCCTGCGTCCCTTCGGGTTTGCGGTCAGCCTTCTTGCTCTTCTTTCGCTTCTTGCTGCCACCCTCGTTGTTGTCCTCGGGGCTGCGGACGAGCACCTCCTCCGCGAAGCGGATCGCACTCGGAGCGGCGGCCTCTTCGGCCTTCGTTGCCGCCGCGGGCGCTTCCTCCTCTACGGCAGGCTCTGCCGCGGGCTCCGTCGTCGTCTGCTCCTCTTCTGCGATGACCTCCATCCAGGGCTGTTCCGCACGCTCCGGTGCGGGGGACTGCGGTGGCGGAGGAGCCGACGGCTGAGCTGAGGCCGAAGCGGCTGCCAGCACCTCCTGCATGGCGGATTCCGGCTTGATGTCGATTCGCCAGCCGGTCAGCTTTGCCGCCAGGCGTGCGTTCTGCCCCTCTCTGCCGATCGCCAGGGAGAGCTGGCGGTCGGGGACGACTACGGAGGCCGTGTTGCTCTCCTCGTTGACCTGTACGCTGAGTACCTGGGCCGGGCTGAGCGCGTTGGCAACGCAGCGGGTCGGGTCCTGGTCCCACTGAACGACGTCGATCCGCTCGCCGCTGAGTTCGTTCACGATGTTCTGGATGCGGATGCCGCGCAGGCCAACGCAGGAACCGACAGGGTCGACGCCTTCCTGCTGGGCGGTCACCGCGACCTTACTGCGATATCCGGCCTCGCGGGCGATGGACCTGATCTCCACTACGCCTTTGTGTATCTCGGGTACCTCAAGCTCGAACAGGCGTCGAAGGAGGTTCTTGTGCGTGCGAGAGAGGATGAGCTGGGGGCCTCTAAGGGAGCGGTGCACCTCCAACAGGTAGAACTTCTGCCGCTGGCCGGGCCGGTAGTGCTCCGTCCGCACCTGCTCCGGCACCGGCAAGATCGCCTCCGTCTTACCAAGGTCGACTACGATGTGATTGGGTTCGATCCGCTGGACGAGGCCGGACACGATGTCCCCTTCGCGGTTCGAGAACTCCTCGAACACCATCTCCCGCTCCGCCTCCCGCAGGCGCTGGAGGACGACTTGCTTGGCCGTCTGAGCGGCGATGCGGCTGGCGTGGGATGGATGCACTTCTGTGGAGATGACATCGTCAATGGTGGCGTCCGGTTTGATCTTCTTGGCGTCCTGGATGGAGATATCGGCCTTGTCATCTTCTACCTCGGCCACCACCGTTTGCTCCTGGAAGACGCGATGCTCGCCGGTCTCACGGTCTATGCGTACGACTATATTGCCTTGGAGGTCGCTGTCTTTCTTGTAGGCGGAGACGAGGGCAGCCTCCATGGCCTCCAGGATAACCTCCCTGGGCAGGTTTTTCTCCGCAGCGAGTTGCGTGATCGCTATCATAAACTCGCTCTTCACGGCCTTATCGACCTCCCTCATCCGCTGTTCGCGGGGCCAAAAAAAAGTGGGTCACCACCCACTCTCACAAAGAGCGCTATTCCGACAGAACTATAGCACTTTCAGGGAGGCATCGCAAGCAGTGATTGGGGTATGATTAGCGTTTAATTGCTGCTTTAATCAGGGACAGCGCGCCGTCCAGCGGCACCAACTCGCTCTCCTTCTCCGAGCGGCGCTTGACCTCCAGCGATCCCTTCTCCAGGGTTCTGGGGCTGACCGTGACGCGCAGCGGCGTGCCCAGTAGGTCGGCGTCGTTGAACTTGACGCCAGGTGTCTCCTCACGGTCGTCGTAGAGCACGGCGAGCCCGTTCGACTGGAGGTTGTCGTACAGCTCCTCGGCGGCGGAACGCACCTCCTGCCGCTCCGGCTGGAGAGCGACGAGATGGACCTGGAAGGGGGCGATCTCCGCCGGCCAGATGATGCCTCGCTCGTCGTGGTTGGCCTCGATAATGGCGGCGAGCAGGCGCTCAGTGCCGATGCCGTAGCTGCCCATTACGGCAGGGCGCTGCTTGCCCTCGGCGTCCAGGTAGGTGGCGCCCAGCTTCTCCGCGTAGAAGGTGCCCAGCTTGAAGACCTGGCCCATCTCTATGCCGCGTCGCAGGTCCATGGGTGTGCGGCACTGGGACTCCCCATCGCTGGGCGCGGCGCAGAGTGAGCCTTCCCCCGCAAGGGCGATATCTGCGACGGTGTCCGCCTGCCAGTCGCGGCTGTAGTTGACGTTCAGCAGGTGGGCGTCCGGTTTGTTGGCGCCGGTGACCAGGTTGACCTCCTGCGGCAGGAGGTCGTCGGCGATAATGCGAACCTCTTTGAGGCCGACGGGGCCGGCGGATCCGGGTACGAAGCCGGCGGTGGCCACCTCATCCTCGCTCATGTAGTGGAGGTCGGTGGTGCCCAAGGCATGACGGAGCTTCGACTCGTTCACGTCCATGTCGCCGCGAATTGCGACGAATACGGGTTCGCCATCCGCGGAGTAGAAGACGGCCTTGCAGGTCTTGGAGGTGGGGAGGCCGAGGTGGTCGGCGAGGAGCTGGATGGTGTAGAGGCCGGGGGTGGGTATCTCCTCCACCGGCATGGGCTCCTCGGCGTTGTGGGCGGGCTCCTTGACGAAGGCGGCGACCTCCGCGTTGGCGGCGTATCCGCACTTGGGGCAGAGGAGGCAGGTGTCCTCGCCGTATTGGGTGAGGTAGATGAACTCGTGGGTTTCACGGCCGCCCATGGCGCCGGAGTCGGCGAGGGCGGGCACGGTGGGGACGCCGCAGCGGTCGAAGATGCGGGTGTAGGCCTCGTACATCTTGCGGTAGGAGACGTCGAGGCCTTCGAAGTCGGTGTCGAAGGAGTAGAGGTCTTTCATGGTGAACTGGCGGAGGCGGATGAGGCCGCCGCGGGGGCGGGGTTCGTCGCGGAACTTCTGCTGTATCTGGTAGACGAGGAGGGGGAGGTCGCGGTAGGAGTGGACGTTGCGCTTGAACAGCTCGACGATGACCTCTTCGTGGGTGGGGCCGAGGACGAACTCGCGGTCGCGCTTGTCGGAGAAGCGGAAGAGGATGTCCTTCATGGTCTGGTCGCGGCCGGAGGCCTGCCAGATCTCGATGGGGTGGATGGCGGGCAGCATGAGCTCCTGGCCGCCGGCGGCGTCCATCTCTTCGCGGATGATGCGTTCGACGTTGTGGAGGGCGCGCCAGGCGAGGGGGAGGAAGGCGTAGACGCCGGCGGCGACCTGGTGGATGAGGCCGGCGCGGAGGAGGAGCTGGTGGGAGGGGGTCTCCGCCTCTGCGGGGGGTTGGCGGAGGGTCTTGCCGAAGAGTTGGGACATGCGCATGGTGAGCCTATGGTGCGGGAGGGGAGGGCGGAGGGTCAAGGTTACGAACGATCAAGCGGTTTTCCGTATCGGGGGATTGATGGAGGGGGCGGTGCCAGGTAGGGGGTTTGATTGAGGGGGAGGGTGTTTTTCGTTGTGGGCTGTGTGG
>JADFRV010000218.1 GCA_022561095.1 Chloroflexota bacterium
GACGCGGCTTACCATGCCGATCTTGAGCGCTTCTTCAGCGATGAGGATCTCGCCGGTGAAGTACAGCTGGCGCGCCCTCTCCATCCCGACGAGCCGGGGCAGGAAATACGAGCCGCCGAAGTCGCCGCTGAAGCCCACGTTCCGGAAGACCGTGCCGAGCTTCGCCTGGTCAGACGCGACTCGTAGGTCGCAGGCCAGCGCCAGGCTGAGGCCGGCGCCCACGGCATGCCCGTTCACCATCGCGATCGTCGGCTTGGGCATCGTGTGCAGCACGTAGCTCGTGCGTCTCTGCGAATCGCGCAGCGTCTCCACACCTCGCGCGAACTCCGCCGCCGGCGAGCGCTTGTCGTCGGCTCCCGGCAGTACGTCGCGGCCGGCGGCCATCCCCTTTACGTCGCCTCCTGCGCAGAACGCCCGCCCCGCTCCTGTCAGCACCACGCAGCGCACCGATTCATCACTCGCGCAATCCGCGAGGTGCGCCGCCAGCAGCGGCATCAGCTGCCCGCCCATAGCGTTCAGGCTGTCTGGACGGTTTAGCGTGATCAGGGCAACGCCGTTGGGCCGCTTTTCGAACAATACGTCTGGCATGTGGGACCTCCATCATCATAGACTGGGGCGCATTATACCACCGCGGGCGCAGCGGCCCGGGCCTCAACTCTGAGTCGTTCTAGGGGCCGCCAAAGTCCACCACGCACCAGCGCCTGTCACCGGAGACAGCGCAGCCTACCCCTATCTCCGTGAACGGCTCGGCCAGCAGAACGCTCCTGTGCACAGGGCTGTCGAGCCACATAGCGACGATTCCGCTGGGCCCATCGCCCTTGGGCCCTACGTATAGAACCTCGCCAAGCCAGCCCCCCGTATAACCCGCTGACCGGATGCGGCTGGCAAAAGTGGAGCCGTCAGGACCTATGTGATCGAACCATTGGTACTGGGCCATAAGGTTGGCGTAGGCTTGGGCCGATCTGGTAAGCGAAGAATTGATCGTGAACTCACCGCGGCCCTCACGCACGCGGGCCTCATTCGTGTCAGAGAGGAGCTCTCTGGAGAACGTGTCCAACGATGGTGCAGGGCTGGGCGGGCGCGCCGTAGGAGTCGGTTCGGGAAGGGGTGAAGGGATGGGCTGCGGTGTCGGTATAGGTGTGGGTGACAGTGTAGGCGTCGGCGTCGGCGTAGACGTCGGCGTGGGAGGGGGTGCGGGGGTGACTATTGGCGTCGGCGTGAGTGTAGCGATAGGCGTCTCCGTGTGAGTGACAGTGGCGACGGAGCTCAGGCGGTGGTCACGGGCTGGCGGCAGCGACGGTTGGCCAGAGGCAGGAACGTCCGAGCCGACCGCGCCCAGCACGACGATGAAGGCTAGGGCGGCCGCCGCTACGGGTAAAGGCCAATTCATCCATCTGAACATTCGAACGGTTTCCGGTCGTCGGGGACATGAATCTCAACCGTTCAACAAGCCCATGAATGAAAACATTACGTAATCTTTACATGTTATTATCATGTTTACGTATTATTGTGACCTGAGTGGTTTGCGGCGGCACTTGACGTGGGGCGGAAGGCAGAACAGAGGCGACCCGGGTTCGAGGCAACCCGGCCGGACGCCCTCGATCTTCGTCGTATACTAGGCTCGCGATGAAACAGATGGACCGACGGCTGCTGATCCTGATGCGCCTCCGGGAGGAGGCGCCGGTACGTGCCGCTGACCTGGCTGAGGAGTGCGGCTGCTCAGTCCGCACCGTGTACCGTGATATCGACGCCCTTTGCCAGGCGGGCGTACCCGTGGCGGCGCTTCCCGGCGAGGGGTACCGCTTGGTGCCCGGCTATCACCTGCCACCCGTAGCGCTAACGGCGGAAGAGGCGGTGCAGCTACTTCTGGGCAGCGACTTGGCGCTAGGCCTGGGGACGGCGGCGGAGCGGGAGGCAGCGCGAGCGGCCGCGGCGAAGGTGGAGGCGGTGTTGCGCCCCGAGACGCGCCGGGTGGTCGACCGCCTGCGGGAACGGATCCGAGTGTCGCGCTGGATGCAGCGAGAGCCCTCACCTTGGCTATCGCTGCTCCAGCAGGCTGTGCTCAACGACCGGGTGCTCTCGCTTCGCTATCACTCCTTCAGCTCCGATGAGCTGACCGAGCGCCAGGTGGAGCCGTACTTCCTGGTCTTTTACAGTGACGATTGGCATCTCGTCGCCTACTGCCGCCTGCGGGAAGGGATGCGGGACTTTCGCGTCGAGCGCATCCGTGAGGCGGAGCTCCTGCCCGAAACGTTCGACCGCCCTGTCGGGGTTGACCCGGAGGAGGACGAGCATTGTCCCGCATCACAGGAGGTGCGCGTCTGGATAGAGGCGGTGGCCGTGCCCTGGGCCCGCGAGGCGCCTGCCTTCGACCTGGAGCGGGAGGAGCCGGGTGAGGGCGGCTCGGTGTTCGTGTACCGCTCCTGGGACCGGCGACGGCTGCTGCCCTGGGTCCTCAGCTGGGGCGCGTCCGCGAGAGTCCTCTCGCCGCCGGAAGCGATCGACCGGGTGCGGCAGGAGGCGGATGCGCTGGTGCAGCGCTACGCAGAGGCGTAGTCGCGGCGTTTTTAAACCTCCTGTTTCACTACTGACAACCCTCTGTCACCGGCGCCTCGTAGGCTAAGGCCATCACTTTCGAGGAGGTGCAGACAATGGACGTCCGGTTCGTGGCCGGCTTCGCCGCTATCGTCGACGACGCCGCGGAGGCGCGTCGCTTCTACGGCGATAAGCTTTCGCTACCGCTCAAGATCGACTCGGGAAGCGACTACACGATGATCGAGCTGCCAGGGCTCAAGCACTTCGGTCTGTGGACGCTGCGTGACGCCGCCCGCAGCACCTTCGGCCGGGACGAGTGGCCTGAGGAAGTCCCGAGGCCGCAGGCAACGCTGGAGCTGGAGGTGGACGACGTTGCCGAGGCGGTGGCAGAGCTCAAGGGCAGAGGGCTGGAGCTTCTCCAGGACACGAGGGTCGAGCCCTGGGGCCAGACCACAGCCCGCCTGCTCTCGCCGGAGGGGTTGCTCATCGGCGTTGTCTACACCCCGATGTTGCGTGAGGAGGAGTCGAAGTCATAGCATTGGTTAACCTGACATGGACATTGAGGGGAAAGTAGCCCTAGTCACGGGCTCCGGCTCCGGAATCGGCCGGGCGACGGCGTTGCGATTGGCCCGCGAGGGCGCCGCCGTCGTAGTCGCCGACATCGACGAGGAGGGCGGTCGGGAGACTGTCCGTCAGATCGAGGCCGCCGGCGGGCGTGCCGCCTTCATTCGCGCCGACGTGGCCAGCGAAGCCGACGTGCGGGCGATGGTCGCCTTC
>JADFRV010000219.1 GCA_022561095.1 Chloroflexota bacterium
GATCCCGTGGGGACTGGGTCGCCCTCCTCGTCCACGATGCGTATTTCGGCCCCCAGAGATGGCCGACCAGCGGAGGTCAGCAAGGCCGGTTTGTCCGTGAGCGCGGCGCGGTGCTCCTGTGGTCCCAGCACCGTGACCACGCCCGCCTCAGTCACCCCGTACACCTGGAAGAACTCGCACGGGAACAGCTGTGTCGTCCGGCGCAGGGTGTCCTCGGAGATCGCCGCGCCTCCATACAAGATGGAGCGCAGGCTGTCATAGCGCCGCTCGGCCGCATCAGGCACCGCCAGGCACGCCTGGAACATCGCTGGGGCCAGCCACGTTCCAATGATCCTTTCCTCGCTCAGGGCGCGCACCACTTCCCCCGGATCGAAGCCACGGGGGATGTAGGTTGAACCGCCCCTGGACACACAGTAGAAGCTGAAGAGCAGTGCGGCCATGTGGAAGATGGGCGTCACCACCAGGAGGCGCTCACCTGGTTGCAAGTGATAAATCTGGTCCACCGGCATCAACATCGCCGTCTTGGCAGCATGACTCACGGTCACCCCCTTGGGCTGCCCCGTCGTGCCGCTGGTGTAAATCTGGTACAGGGTGTCGGTGTCAGCCACCGGCCGCTCGATCGGCGTCGTCGGCTGCTCCGCGAGCCAGTCAGCGAAGACCTCCCAGCCGCTTGCGCCGTCTGCGTCGTCGAGCGTGACGAAATGCTCCACGGTATCGAGACTCTGGCGTACCTCGTCCACGGCGTGGACGAACTCGCCAGCACAGAAGAGGAATTTGACCGCCCCATCATTCAGCACATAGAGCCACTGATTGGGTGTCTGGCGCGCATCCATGGGGACCGCCACGACCCCCGCTTTCGCCGCCGCAAGCATGATCAACACAGACTCGGGGCGGTTCGACGCCAGAATCCCGATCCGCTCCCCAACTTGCACCCCACCGCGCACCATTCCGTGGGCGAGGCGATTGACTGCCGCAGCCGCCTCCGCGTAGGTCAGACGCTGGCTCTCTTGGACAGCGAACTCGGCGTCCGGTTGCTCCCGAGCCCAGTAGTCCAGGAAGTGGTAGATACGCATGATTCACCCTCCTCGATGCTCACCCCGTCCTTCGTCTGGGCGTACTGGATGCGCGGCTCCACTAGCTGCCTCCAGTCACAGCGAAAAGCCGCCACTCATCTGGCACGCCCTTGAGGCGGTGAGGTCCCCGGTCATCGAACTCCAGGCCCGATCCGGCCACCAAGTCCTTCACGGTGCTGGATACAAGCACCTCTCCATCGGCGGCTTCAGCAGCAACACGCGCTCCAATGTCCACCGCGATCCCCGCGATGTCTTCGCCCATGGTCTCGCACTCGCCAGTATGGAGGCCAGCGCGAGTGTCTATGCCGATGTGACGCGCGGACTCGCGCATGGCGCAGGCGCAGCGGATGCCGCGGGCGGGGCCGTCAAAGGCGGCGAGAAGGCCGTCGCCCATGGTCTTGATCTCGCGGCCACGGAAGCGTTCAAGCTCGTTCCGGGCCAGCGCATAGTAGCCCTCTAGCAACTCGGTCCAGCGGCGATCTCCCATATCGGCGGTTAGTTCGGTTGAGCCGACGATGTCCGTGAACAGGACGGTGGCCAGGACGCGGTCCGGCTCCGGCCCAGGCCGGACGCCGGTGAGGAACTCCTGCACCTCATTGAGGATCGCGTCGGCGTCTCCGACGAACCAGATGTGATCCATCCCGGGCAGTTCGACGTACTTCGCTCCTGGAATCTGCTCGGCCATGTACCGGCTGTCCATCACCGGCAGAGCCTGGTCGCCCGTCCGGTGCAGGATCAGCGTGGGGACGCGGATGGCGGGCAGGACGTGCCTGATGTCGATCGCAGCGGCCATACGGAAGAGTGCGACAGCCGCGCCGGGACTAGCTCCGAGGCGCTCAAACCGAGCTCCCCACTCCTTTAACTGCGGGTCGTCGGCGCGGCTCGGGGCCCACATGGGCCAAGCCATCCCTTGGCCCCAACTTCGCTCGAATGCATCCAGGGTGGGCTGGAGCTGTTCAGCGGTGAGGTCGTGTGCGGGATGCCTAGCGTTTGCTGCGTACAGCACAAGGGCCGTTGTTCGCTCCGGATAAGTGGCAGCGAACAGCGCACACATCGACCCGCCCTCCGAGATGCCCATAAGTGCCGCCCGTTCCGAGCCCACGGCGTCCATCACCGCCCGCACGTCGTCCATCCGCTGCTCCAGGGTGGGAAGCTCCGCTAGTGAGACGCGGTCGGAAAGCCCCGTTCCTCGCTTGTCCAGCATGATCAAGCGGGAGAAGGAAGCGAGGCGGTGAAGGAAGCGGGCGTTGGAGGGCTCCTCCCAAGAATGTTCGAGGTGGGACACCCAGCCGGGAACGAAGACGAGGTCGAGGGGGCCGTCCCCCACCACCTGGTAGGCGATATGAACGTCGCCGCTCTTGGCGTACTTAGTCTCAGGCTGCATGGCTCGCTCTCCCTGCGCGGGCATTATACCCCGTTCGTCTAGGCGCGGTAAGCCTCGTCAAGTAGCTCGATGACGTGGACGACGCGTCCAGGGAGGCGGTGGCGGCGCAGGCCGGCTTCGATCTGGGCCATGCAGCCGGGGTTGGCGGTGGCGATGATGGTCGCCCCAGTCGCCGCGATCTCCCGCATCTTGCCGTCCAGCAGGTCGAGCGACATCTCGCGGTGCGCCAGCGAGTAGATGCCGGCGCTGCCGCAGCAGCGGTCCGGCTGCGCCATCTCCACCAGGCGCAGGCCGGGAATGGCGGCCAGCAGCTCTCGAGGGGCGCTGGTGATGCGCTGGGCGTGAGCCAGGTGGCAGGAGTCCTGATAGGTGACATCGGCCTCGGCGCGGCCGGAGGGGCGCTCGAAGGGTAGCTCGGCCAGCAGCTCCGTGACGTCCTTGACGAGTGCGGCGAACCGTTCGGCCTTCTCCGCGTACTCGGGGTCGTCGGCCAGCAGCTCGCCGTACTCCTTCATGGCGGAGCCGCAGCCGGCGGAGTTGACGACGACGGCGTCGACACCCGCATCCAGGAAGGCGTCGATGTTGCGGCGGGCGAGGGCGCGGGCCGTGGGGCGATCGCCGTTGTGGGCGTGGAGGGCGCCGCAGCAGGCCTGGCCCGGCGGCGCCACCACCTCGAAGCCGTTGCGGGCAAGCACGCGGACGGTGGCCTCGTGGACGCGGCCGTAGGCGTGGGGCATGATGCAGCCGATCAGCAGGGCGACTCGCTGGGCCGAAGGTGGGCCGACCTGTGGGCCCCGAGCCTTACCCTGCGGGCGGGCGAGGACTCCCCGCGCGCGGAAGGT
>JADFRV010000220.1 GCA_022561095.1 Chloroflexota bacterium
CTGGCGATATCTCTCGCCGCGGTCGTCCTCGTCCTCATCGCCCTGCCTCTCACGCATTCCAGAGTCAGCGCCGAAGAGCCCAACAGCACACCCGTCATCGTTGTATCAGAGGCCTTCTCCGCTACCCTCCAATCGCAGGCGCAGACTTTAGTCAGCGCCCTGACGGCGGTAGGCCCTGCGGCCACTCCCCGGGATACTGTTCTCAGCCAGAGCTTGGACGGCTTCCCCGGCGCTCCTCTTGTACCACGGTCCCTCCTGACGGCGGCGGCCGGGGTGTTAGTGCAGGGCGCCCTCGCCGGCCAGGAAGGCCAGCCTAGTCTCGCCATGGAGTTGCAGGAGCCAGTTGGGTTGACCCTGCACGAGGGGGTTTTCTCTTCAGAGGTCTATTCCACTCGGTCTACTGTGGGTGGCGCGCTGGCGGCGCTTGGCGCCGAGTACAATAGCTATGACCTAGTCTCGCCCCCGCCGGATACGCCGCTAACGGCTGGCCTTCACGTATTCTTGAAGCGCGCCAGTCGGGTGAGCCTCAGCGTCAGCGGCGAGGAGTTGCCTGTCGCCTATACGCAGGCGGAGACAGTGGCCGCGTTGCTGGCCGAGCGTGACGTTCAGCTTTCCGGAGGCGATTACGTCATCCCCGCGCTCGCCACTCCTCTGCGTGACGGCCTGGCGGTCTCGGTGACGATCGTCGGGGAGAAGATCGAAGTCGTGCAAACACCCATTCCGTTCCGGACGATCTACCGTAACGACCCAACTCTGACCCAAGGCCAGTCGGCCGTAGCGCAGATCGGCATCAGCGGCTACGTGGTACGCGAGTACGCCGTCGTCTACGCGAACGGCAAGGAGGTCAGCCGGGAGCTGCTATCGGAGATCATTGTGGCGCCCGACCACGAAATCGTTCTCGAGGGCACGGCGGTCGTCGAGGTTGTCGAGGTTGTCGCTGTCGCCGCCGTGGTGTCGGAGCCGAGCGGTGACCCCGACTGCCCCCGGACGATGACCGTCTGGGCGACGTGGTACACGGCGGCGAGCGCCGGCGGCTCTGGTACGACCGCCACCGGCACGACGGTGCAAAAGGGGACCGTGGCGGTGGACCCCAGCGTCATCCCCTTGGGCACGCGAATGTATATCCCCGGCTACGGCTACGGCGTGGCCGAGGATACCGGCGGGGCGATCATCGGCAACATAATCGATCTGGGTTACGGTCCGGACGACGTCTATGACTGGTATAGCCGCTACGTTGACATCTGCATCTTTTGAGCCTAAGGCTGAAATGCCTACGGCGCACACTAACTCTGGGTAGCCGTCTCGACCCGGGGTCCTCCGTCCGCCCAGCCCACCCCTGCCCAGTGCACGCTGGCTCCTGATGTCGCGCCCCCGCCTACCGGCAGGCAGGCCTACACTCCGTTCAGACTTGGCCTCATCCCGGCGACTCTGCTGTGGTAGGAGGGAACACCGCCGACTGAAGTCAGCGGCTTGCTGGCGCCGCGTACTTGAGTGCGCGGCTCTTCTCACCTTGGGCTCAGGCGGCCTTTCGACAAGCCCAGGGTTAGCGGAAGCTAAACCACTGACCTGCCTGCCGTGGTGCGGCGGCGGGCAAGGGCCCCGTATAATGACCCCGTGACGGGATCGCGCGGGCGTCGCCGGAAAGCGCTGGGCCAGCACCGGCTGGTGGATCATCGCGTTCTCCGGCGCATCGTCCGGGCGGCCGAATTCGGCGACGAGGACACGGTGATCGAGGTCGGCGCCGGCAGCGGCCTCCTCACCGAGCTGCTGGCGCAGCGCGCCTCACGGCTCATCGCCGTGGAGGTGGACGCGGAGCTCACCGCCGGCCTGCGCGAGCGGTTTCGCGGCCGCGATAACGTATCGGTCGTTGAGGCGGACGTCTTGTCTATATCGCCGGAGGAGGTCTTGACCAGGGGCGGAGGCCGGATGCCCTATGTTGTTGTTGGGAACCTGCCGTATTTCATCGGCTCGGCGATTCTGCGCCACTTTCTGACCGCCCGCGCCCAGCCGCGTTGGCTTCTCGTCACGCTGCAGGCTGAGGTGGCGCGAAACATCGCCGCCGGGCCCGGCAAGATGTCCTACCTGAGCGTGGAGATGCAGTATTACGCCCAGCCGCGCCTCCTGTTCGAGATCCCGGCCGCTGCCTTCCGCCCGCCGCCGAAGGTGCGCTCCGCTGTCGTTCGCCTGGACACGCGCCAGGGCGCAGCCGTAGAGGTTCACGATAGGGAGGCGTTCTTCCGGCTGGTGCAGGCCGGATTCGCGGCGCCCCGCAAACAGTTGCGCAACGCCCTGAGCATCGGGCTGGAGCGCGGGGCCGCAGAGGTCGAAGCGTTGCTGGATGTGGCGGGTGTTGAGCCGACTCGCCGCGCGCAGACGCTAACCCTGGTGGAGTGGCGCGCGCTCTACAGAGCATATCGAGGCACGATGATCGGCACGACGCTATAGCCTATGCGCCTGTACGCACCGGCAAAGATAAACTGGACGCTGGAGGCCCTGGGCCGCCCCGATACCTATCGGGGCTACCATGAGGTGCGCACGGTCATGCAGACGGTGGAGCCGTGCGATAGCCTGGATATCGGGCCCGCTAACGGGCTTCAGGTTGAGGTGGAAGGGCGTCGCGAGGTCTCCGAGGACGATCTCATCCTGCGGGCGGCCGCTGCGCTCGACGAGGGAGGCGGCCGTTACGCCTCTATCCGCGTCAGCAAGCGTATCCCGGTGGCGGCCGGTCTGGGCGGCGGCAGTTCCGACGCGGCGGCTGCGCTGCGCGGCCTCAACGAGCTGTGGAAGCTGGGTCGCAGCGACGCTCAACTGGCGGAGGCTGGGGCCGGGCTCGGGTCGGACGTACCGTTCTTCGTCTACGGTGGTACGGCCCTGGCCGAGGGCCGCGGCGAGCGTGTGACGCCCCTGCCGGAGCCGCCGCCGGTGTGGCTGGTGCTGCTGGCGCCGCCGTTCGAGCTGCCCGAAAAGACCAAACGCATGTACGCCGCTCTGACGCCGGCCGACTTCAGCGACGGCTCTCGCACGGAAGCTCTCGTGGGCCGCATCCGCGGGGGCGGGCCGGTAGACGATAGCGGCCTGTACAACGTCTTCGAGCGCGTCGCCTATGAGGTGTTCGCGGGGCTCGACGCCTACCGAGACGCCTTGCTGACGGCGGGCGCCCGGCGCGTCCATCTAGCGGGCTCGGGCCCCGCTCTGTTCGCTCTGGGCGCGGATGAGGGCGCGGCGCGGTCCGTTCACGCCCGGCTCCGGCTGCCCGGCGGACAGGCGTTTGTGGTCCGCACGCTGCCGGCCGCG
>JADFRV010000221.1 GCA_022561095.1 Chloroflexota bacterium
GGCGCCATCGGGGTCGTCAATGAAGCCCTGGAGGTTATCGCTGGTGATGCCTTTCTCGTCGGCGATGATCATGCCGATAGTGACCCAGTTGACGATGTCGAACCACTGGCTGTCGTTGTCGATGGTCAGCGGCCCCAGCGGCTCCTTGGAGAACGTCTCGTCCAGGATCACCAGGGAATCGGGGCCTCCGGCGTCCTCGGGGAAGACGAAGCGGCGGGATGCCAGCTGCGACTTGTCGGAGGTCCAGCCGTCACAGGCCTCTGCGATGAATGCCGCCTGGAGCGTCTCGTTGTCCTCGAATGGGACAACCTCACTGTCAGGCAACCGGTCGGCCAGGTTCAGCTCGGTAGTGGTGCCAGCAAGGACGCAGATGCGCGCATTGGCCAGGTCGCCCACCGTGTCGAACGGCCCTGCGGGGTCGTCCGTCCGCACCATCATCCCCTGGCCGTCGTAGAACGTCGTTACGGCGTAGGTCAAGCCTGTCGCGGCGTCACGAGTGATCGTCCAGGTGGTGTTCCGGATGAGGACGTCGATCTCGCCGGTCTGCAGCGCGGTCAGCCTGGCTTCCGCCGTTAACGGGACGAACTGGACTTTGGTCGCATCGCCGAGGACGGCGGCGGCTATGGCGCGACAGAAGTCGGTGTCGAAGCCGGAGTTCGTGCCGTCCGCCTCAACGAACCCGAAGCCGGGCACGGCGTCATTGACGCCGCAGACCAGCTCATCCGCGCTCTGCACGTCCGCCAGGATCTGGCTGTGGCTGCCCGCCGTCGGCTCCTCCGTCGCCGCGGGCGTCTCGTCCGCCGGCGCGGTGGGCGACGCCTCGTCGTCGTCGTCGCCACAGGCGATCGCGATTACCGCAAGGGCCGCGATGCCTAAGAATAGAACCCATAGGATAGACCTTCGTTTCATCAATGCCTCCCTTCGCAACTGTGGATGGGACACTAGGAATATGCCAATGGTGCGACATAGTACGGACTATGTCAATGTCGCGTGATGCCTATCGTTATTTCCGTCAGCACGCTTCTCCCACCTCAACCGACAACTCGACCTCAGCGGCCTCCTCACCGGTGCCAGGTAGCAGCGCTATGCGTACGAGCGGATTGGCGGTGTCGGTCCGGGTCGCCGCACAGTCCAGATCGTACACCAGCCGGCCGGGTGTCCCTGTGTCAGTAGGCTGTAGCTGCTCCCGGACGCCGCCGAAGAACCCCCAGAGGATGACTTCAGCGCCCCCTGAGGACCCAATGGCCAGCTTGACCCGCCTCGGCGTCCCCATATCCGCCAGCACCACGAGACCGGCCAGAGGCGGCATATGATATGCGCGCCCGTCCAGGCTCTCAACATCAACCGATTGGAGGGCCGGGCAGGAGATGCCGCCGCCCGAAAAATAGTCCTGCAGGAGGCGATAGGAGCCTGCGTACTGCGCCATGACCTCGTTGAGGGGGGAGCCGGCAAGCTCGAGCAGCGTACCGACGCCGTCCCCGAGCCCGCCTGCCGATTCGAAGAACCGCCTGACGAAGCCGGCGTGGAGATGCTCAAGAAAGGCCACGAACGTCCAGTTCTGGTATTCGTTGATGCCACGGGTGTCCAGCACGCTGCGCGCGTAGTTGCCGCAGGACGTGTCGATGTGAGGTCTCGCCCCTGATATGCCCAGCCGCTGGACGGCGACGTACTCAGCGGTGGCCTCCCTGATCCAGGTCCCCTCCCGTTGCGGATCGAACCTCGCCCGCCGCTGAGAGAGATGAAAGAGCTCATGGGTAACAGCGCCTGGGACGGCGCCTGGAGTTCGGTGTAGCTGGTTATCGAGCTTCATCACGCTGCCCAGGTTTGATGGCTCGGTCAGACCGGGGCCACCGATGAGCGGCACAAGATACACGGGCTGCGGACCGCCGAACGTGTCCTTCGGCTCCCGGTAGCCGTAGTCGACCATCCACCGCCGGGCGTCCTCGAGTTCGTCACGGAGCAGCGCCACGTATTCCGGCTCAGCGGCCCTATCGCTTGCAGGGTCGGAGACGTAGTGAATCCGGTAGTTCCCATCGCGACTCAGGGTCGTCGTCCAGTAGCCGTTGGGGACCGCGACGGCGAAGAGACCGACGCCGCCGGTCTGGGTCGATAGCACTGCTCGTTGCTGATCATGCTCCACATCATCGGCGATAACCCAGAATGCGGTCCCGTCGCCGAAGGCTGGATGGAATGAGGCGATCTTCAGCTCAGTGGGATCAACGTCCGGCGGCAAGTCACCGGGAGCGGGAAGCTCGATCGTCAGCAGCTCGCCGTCAGGCGGGCCCGGACCTCGAATGTCCCACACCGGCCCGATGATGTCGAAGCCGGGTTCGCTTTCAGGCGGCGGCTCATCAGCGATCGCAACCGAGTAGTCGTCGGGCGAGCGAGCGGTGTCGGCGGGCAACAGCACTGATGGGAGTGTGGCGCTCGATTCCCCGCCGCAGGCAGCGAATAGGATGGCCAACGACGTACCCAGGTAAAGGAGCCGGATGCGATGTCGGCTCTTGCGGTACACGCTAAGGAGTTCCTCCTGCTGGGTCTAGCCTCCGCGCTTGCGCGCCAGCTCCCCGGCGCGGCGCAGCGCTTGACGTTGCTCCGTATCGCGGCCGTAGGTGTACCAGAAGAGAAGCGCGACGAAGAGGGCGCCGCCGATGATGTTGCCCAGGCTGACCGGGATGAGGTTCCACCATATCGCCTCACCCCAGCCAATGTCTGAGCCGCCACCGATGAGGCCAGTGGCGAAGTAGCCCATATTGGCCGGCGCGTGTTGCAATCCGATGGCAACGAACGCCACGATAGGGAAGACCAACCCCAGGATCTTCCCCGTAACGGTGCGGGCGGCTGTGGCGAGGAAGGCGGCCATGCCGACGAGCCAGTTGCCGAGGATGCCGGACACCAGGACGACGAACCAGCCCTCCGTGCCGAGCTCCTGGAACTGCATCTTCTCCTCCATCAGTTCAAACAGCCGCTCCTCTTGAAGGGGCCCCAAAACGTGGGCGCCGTTTATCATCGAGCCGACGAACAGCGCGCCCAGCACGTTGCCCGCAATGGCGATGAACCAGAACGGCCAGCAGCGGCGGCACAGGTCGCGGGGGCGGCTGAGGAACATCTCCGGCAAGAGGACGTTGATCTCCGTGAACAGGGCGGAGCCGGAGAGGATGACCAAGATGAATCCCGCCGAGAAGCCCAGCCCCAGCAGCAGCCGCGAGACGCCCACGGAGTCCACATCCACCGTCAGCGCCACGGAGAGCACGGCGCCGAAGGTGATGAACGAGCCCGCCGCGAACG
>JADFRV010000222.1 GCA_022561095.1 Chloroflexota bacterium
CCTGGGCCCGCGAGCGCAACTACCAGGGGGACGATATACGCCGCCTGCGCATCGCTCTGCGCGCCTTCTGGGGCGGCCTCGCCTACCAGCTCGAGGGGCTAGCGGACGAGCAGTGGGAGCGCGGCGGTACCCACCCGGAGACCGGCCCCATCACCGTCCGCAGCCGCGCCGAGGACGAGGTGGAGCACGCGCAAGCCCACCTGGAGCAGCTCAGGGAGATACGTGGGCAGGTGTAGGGGCGACCCTGTCTGAGCGAACGCTCCCCTGCTATAATCGCGGTAATGGATCGCACCGAGATCACCGCCTATCTGCGACAGGTCCCCGACCTCATCGAGGAGGCCCTGCACGGGATGTCCAACGATAAGCTGCGCCGCCGGCCCTCCCCGGACGAGTGGTCCGCCCTGGAGGTCTGCTGCCACCTGCGCGACTACGCCCAGGAGGAGGGCGTCCGCGTCCGCCGCCTGGTGGAGGAGGACGGGCCCGCCCTGGAGACCTACGACCAGGAGGCCTGGGCCCGCGACCGCAACTACCATGGTGACGACCCCGCCCGCGTGCGCACCGCCCTGCGCGCCTTCTGGGGCGGCCTCGCCTACCAGCTGGAAGGCCTAGCGGACCAGCAGTGGCAGCGCGGCGGCACCCACCCGGAGCGGGGCGCAATCACCGTCCGCAGCCGCGCCGACCGGCAGGTCGCGCACGCCCATGCCCACCTGGAGCAGCTCAGGGCGATCCGAGATCAGATGTAGGAGCGACTTTCAGTTCGCCAGGAGACGAGCTACCGCCGCACCGCCAGCTCCGATTTCACCGGCGCCCCCAGCAGTAACGTCTCCAGCACCAGCCGCGGCTGCGCGTTCTCCCGAAGCTGCCGGCCGGCTTCCCCCAGGGCGCGCACGAACGCCGCCACCCCGTCCCGCCTGAGGCGGGCCGCGTCCTCGCGCAGCTCCGCGAGACGATCGATGTTGGCGACGCCGTCCTCAGACCCCGATCGGATGAGGAGGACGTCCCGCCACCAACCCCGCCACGCAGCCAGCTCAGCGAGAAGCCCCTCCGGATCGCGCCGGAACCCCCCCGCCAGCCGCTCCGCCAACGCCAGCCGCTCCGCCACACCCATCGAGCCCAGCGCCCTCGCCTGCGCCAGGGACTCCTCCCGCCGCTCCAGCAGAGAGCCGTCATCCGCCACCTCCAACGCCCAGCCGACCCGACCCCGCGATAGCCTCGCCAGCAGCCGTGCCTGCTCACCCTCTACACCCCGCTCCAAGAGCGCCGCCTCCACCTCCGCCAGGGAGGGCAGCCGCAGCTCCAGACGCCGGCAGCGCGAACGTATCGTGGGCAGCAGACGGGACTCGTCCACCGCCACCAGGACGAACACCACCTGCGGCGGCGGCTCCTCCAGCGTCTTCAGTAACGCGTTCTGGGCCGCTGCGTTCATCTCCTCCGCCGGGTCGATTATCACTACCCGCGTCAGCCCTTCAAACGGCTTCAGCGCTGTAGCCCGCTCGACCTCCCGTATCTGGGAGACGTGTATCCCCTTCCGCATGCCCTCATCGTCCTCGGCCTCCTCCACCGTCACCGTCTGCACGTCGGCGTGAATGCCGCCGGCGATTCGACGGCAGGTGTTGCACTCCCCACACGGGCGCTCGTCGTCTTCGCAGTTGAGGGCCTGGGCCAGCTTCAACGCCAGCGTACGCTTGCCCACCCGCTCAGGCCCAACGAACAGGTAGGCATGGGCGACGCGGCCGCCCGCCAGCGCGCCCGTCAGCGCCGCCACCGCCCGCTCCTGCCCGATCAGACCCCAGGTCACGGCCACAGCCCTGGAAAGGGGAAATAGGAAACAGGAGAGATGTCCCCTACCCGGCCCGCCAGCCTCTCTCCCCTTTTCACTTGCCTCTGCCTCTTTCCCCTTGCCTCTTTCCCTCTACTCCAGCGGCCAGACGTCGGCGCGCATCAGGTCCTCATACGTCTCGCGGCGGCGGATCAGCTTAGCCTCGCCATCGTTGACCAGCACCACCGCCGGCCGCAGGGAGGCGTTGTAGTTGCTGGCCATCGGCAGGGCGTAGGCCCCCGCCGTCGCCATCACCAGGATGTCGCCCGCCTCCAGAGGCGCCAGCTCGGCGTCGCGAATCAGGATGTCTCCCGATTCGCAGTACCTGCCGGCGATAGTCACCGTCTCGCGCCGTGTCTCCAGCGCCTTGTTCGCCACCAGCGCCTCGTACCGCGCGTCGTACAGCGGCGGGCGGATGTTGTCCGCCATGCCGCCGTCCACGGAGACGAAGCGTCGCACGCCCGGCACGTCCTTGGACGATCCCACCGTGTACAGCGCCACCGCCGCTCTCGCCACGATCGCCCGCCCGGGCTCGACGATGAGCCTGGGCCTGGGCAGGCCATACTCCCGGCAGCCCTCCGTGAGCGCTGAAACTATCGTCTCCGCGTATTCGGCCACCGACGGGGGCGCCCGCCCCTCAACGTACTGCACCGCGAAGCCGCCACCGGGGCTGAACTCTTCCAGCCGGAGGCCGTGCTTCTCCCCCATCTCCGCCGCGAACGCCAGCACCACGGCAACGGCCTGCCGGTAGGGCTCCAGCTCGAACACCAGCGAGCCCAGGTGCACGTGCAGGCCTACAAGCTCCAGCCCCGGCATCTCTCTGCCTAAGGCGGAGCGCACGGCCGCCTCCGCCTGGCCGGTGGCCAGCGGGATGCCGAACTTGTTGTCCAGCGTGCCCGTAGTGATGTAGGCATGAGTATGAGGATCGATTCCCGGGGACAGCCGCAGCAGCACCGGCTGGCGCTTTCCGGCGCCCTGGGACAGGCTATTCAGGAGCTGCATCTCGTGGAAGTTATCGATCACGATGCGGCCGACGCCGTAGTCCAGCGCCTCCCGCAGCTCCCCCTCCGATTTGTTGTTGCCGTGGAAGTAGATGCGCTCCGGCGGGAAGCTCACGGAGGCGGCGATAGCCAGCTCGCCGCCGGAGACCACGTCCAGCGCCATCTCCTCCTGGACAAGGATGGCCGCCAGGGCCCGCCCAAGGTAGACCTTGGCGGCGTACGCCACCACCGTGTCCGGGTAGCGCGAGCGGAACTCCGACTGGAACTCCCGGCAGCGGCCGCGCAGCGTCTCCTCGTCGAAGACGTAGAGCGGCGTCCCAAACTCACGCGCCAGCTCCACGGCGTCGCAGCCGCCCAGCGTCAGGTGCCCGGCCTCGTTAACGGCGGCGGTCACGGGGAGGATGTCGGCTAAAGGGATGCCACGCTCGCCGCTCACCCCCGCAGCCTCCACTCCCCCTCGC
>JADFRV010000223.1 GCA_022561095.1 Chloroflexota bacterium
GAGCGAGACCGCGAAGAAATGCGGAGGACTCTAAGAGATAGACTCACGTCCGCTGACGCTGAGCGCCTAATCAAGTATCTCGAAAGCCACGACTGGGATGCGAGCTTCCTTGTCGATGGACGCGACTAGCCCCCTAAGCCCCCACCGTCCCCCACGGCCCCACTATCTCCCCCAGCCGCTGCTCCAGCTCCGGACAGTAGCGCGCCCGCGGCAGCTCCATCGCCACCTCCTCCCCGTCCCGCTGCCGTATCGATAGCTGCACCAGCCCCTCCCCCGCGTACTCCTGCAGCGCGTTCACCAGCGACCGCAGCCGCTCCTCGTCCCCCTCGTGGTCGTCCGTCTCCTCCAGCACGATCCGCAGCCGCGGCGGCCCGTTATTCGGGCTACCTTCTGTGTCCCGCTGGCCCGGCCAGGGTTTCCCATTTCCCATCGACTTCCCGTTCCCGCGCGGCACGACAAGCGTCGAAGGGTCGAACTCCCCCTCCTCGTACACCACCGCCCTCTGCACCCCCAACTGCAGCCGCTCGTCGCGAGTCCGCACCCGCACCGTCGCCACCACCGGCGTCCCCACCTCCCACATCTCCCGCGTCTGCTCGTACGTGTCCGGCCACACCGTTATCTCCAGACTGCCCCCCATCTCGTCCTCGATCGTCGCCGCCAGGAACGGCCGCCCGTTGCGGGTCGAAAGGCTGCGGCTGCTGATGACGACCCCCCCCAGCACCACCTCTCGCCCCGCCATCTCCGCCGACACCTCCGCCAGGCGGCAGCTCAGGTGCCCCTCCAGCTCCTTCGCCGCCCTCGCGAACGGGTGCTCCGAGACGTACACCCCCAAAAGCTCCTTCTCCCACGCCAGCCGCTGTCTGCCTAGGGCGGAAGACGTCTCCTCCTCGTCCCCGTCCAGCGCGGAGATGCCGAACCCCAGCGCCGGCTTCTCCTCCTCCCCCAGCATATCGAACAGCGACCCCTGACCCGCCTCCCGCTGCTGCTGGCTGCGCTGCGCCATCGTGATCGCCCGGTCCAGGCTCCCCAGCAGCGCGTTCCGCGAGCACAGCGCGTCGAAGGCGCCCGCCTTCGCCATGCTCTCCAGCGCCCGCTTGTTCAGGTGACGGTAGTTCACCCGCGCGAAGAACTCCTCCACGCTCGCGAACCCGCCCTCGGCCTCGCGCGCCTCGATGATCCCCTCCACGACGCCCTCGCCCACGTTCTTTATGTTCGCCAGCCCGAAGCGGATCGCCGGGCCGCCCTCCTCCTGCCCCTCCAGGCGGAAGTTCACGCCGCTGCGGTTCACGTCCGGCGGCAGGATGTCTATCCCCCGACGGCGGCACTCTGTGTACGCCTCCGCTACCCGCTGGGCGGCGCCCGCCGGGTGGTTGCTCGCCATGATGAGCACCGCCGTCATGTACTCTTCCGGGTAGTTCGCTTTCAGGTAGGCCGTCTGGTAAGCCAGCGTCGCGTAGGAGACCGCGTGAGCCTTATTGAACGCGTACCCGGCGAACGGCTCGATCAGGTCGAAGATCGACTTCGCCTCCGTCTGGCTGTACCCTTTGGCCGCCGCCCCCTCCAGGAACCGCTCCTCCTCGGCCCGCATGATGGAGCGGATCTTCTTCCCCATCGCCTTGCGCATGACGTCCGCCTGGCCCAGCGTGTACCCCGCGAACTTCTGGGCGATGTGCAACACCTGGTCCTGGTAGACGATCACCCCGTACGTCTCGTCCAGAGCGTCGGCCAGGTCGGGGTGAGGGTATCTGATCGACTCCTCGCCGTGCTTGGCGCGGATGTAGGTGGAGATGTGCTGCATCGGCCCCGGCCGGTACAGCGCCACCAGCGCCGCCAGGTCCTTGATCGAGGTGGGCCGTAGCTCCTGCACCGCCCGTCGCATCCCGCCCGACTCCAGCTGGAACACGCCGAACGTGTCGCCGGATGAGAGCATCTCGTACGTCTTGACGTCGCCGTCCGGCAGCTTCGATAGATCGACCTCCACGCCGTGCGTGTCCCGGATGACGTCCACCGCCAGGTCCAGAATGGTGAGGTTGGTCAGCCCCAGGAAGTCCATCTTCAGCAGGCCCAGCTCTGCCACCTCATTCATCGCGTACTGGGTCGTCGGCAACGCCTCCTCGTTCCCTGAAGAAGGCCGCTGCAGCGGCAGGAAGTTCACCAGAGGCTCCGGCGCTATCACCACCCCCGCGGCGTGAGTGCTGGCGTGACGCGCCACCCCCTCCAGGGCGCGAGCTGTGTCGATCAGCTTGCGGATCTGCTCGTCCCCGTACGCCTCGCGCAGCTCAGGCCCCTCCTCCAGCGCCTTGTCGATCGTCATCACGCCGAACGAGGCCGGCATCGTGGGCACCAGCCGCGCCACCCGGTCCACGTCCGAGTAGGTCATGCCCAGCGCCCGCCCCACATCGCGCACCGCGTTCCGAACATTTGACCAATGGGCACCGTCGGGAATCGTGAAGCGGTCGTCGGAGGTGTCGCGGGCGTAGGTCTCGTCCCCGGTCTCGGCCAGTGCCTTCTGGTACTCCTCGTCCCATACGTCCGAGAGCCGCTTGAAGAACAACAGCGGGAAGACGTACTGTTTATAGTCCCCGGCATCGATCAGGCCACGTAGCAGGTTGGCTGCCCCCCACAGGTAGGCCTCGAGTTCTTGTTGGCTGAGATGTTCGGGGACCTTTCTCATTCCAGCCAACCTCCCTCGATGAGGATCTCTCGCAATCGGTCTTCGGCGACCCGGGTTTCGACGAGAGCCGCTTTGAAGGCGGCGACCGCATCAGGCAGCGGCGGGATGTCCTCGCCGATCGGCGGCAGTACGTATTGCGAAATGTTGAGCGTCCAGTCCTCCTTCGCGATCTCCTCGAGATCGACAACCCTGGTCCGGTCTTCGACATCTTCGAAGGCGTCGATCCATTTGACGATCTGGTCGGCGTGCTCAGGGTCGAGGAAGTTCTGAGCCCGGGCTCTCCGATATAGGCCCGATGCATCGACAATCAAGACCTTCCCCTTGCGGTCCCCGAGCTTGGTGCGACGGAGGATCAGAATCGCCGGGGCAAGGCCGGTGCCGTAAAAGATGTTCGGAGCCAGGCCGATGACTGTTTCGATCAGGTCCTTTTCAAGGATCGCTTTGCGGATCTTGCCTTCTGCGCCTTTTCTGAACAGTGCCCCCTGGGGGAGAACGACGGCCATGCGACCACTGCCGTCTGCCATCGAGGCGGTCATGTGCTGCACCCAGGCGTAATCGCCATAGCTCTTGGGTGGGAGCCCGAACATCGCTCGGCC
>JADFRV010000224.1 GCA_022561095.1 Chloroflexota bacterium
GTTCGACCAACCTGAGGCCCACAGGACTGCCAGCAGGACAAATCCGACTAGGGTGACCAGGGGGAAAATCACCAGAAACTTCAAGATTGGGCGCTGCCACGGTTCTGAGATGTGCCACTTAGGCATGGAGCGGCCCCCTTTCTGCGGCGGTGCCGCGATTGTGCGCCTGGGCGGGGCGGGTGTCAACGGTCACAGTGTCCCGTAAGGGGTGCCGTCTTCGCGGACATCCTCAAAGCCGCCGTTCACCAGAGTGAGGAAGAGCGTGGGCTCCGCGACCGCATTGACGGCGGGCGTGACGGAACGGACTCAGATCAGCCGCTTGAGCCGCGGGTTGTCAGTGATGCCGGGGATGCGGCCGCGCTTGGCGATGGGTTTCCCCTCCACCTCTTTGAGGTCCGCCGTGAAGTCGTTCGGCTGGGCCGAGGTGATGTAGCTGCCTACGCCGAAGCCGTCCACGGGCGCCCCCGATGACAGGAAGTGGCGGATCCGCTCCGGGGTCACGCCGCCGCTGACTAACAGCTGGACACGCTCGAACGCCGCCTGGTCCAGTCGCGCCCGCGTCTCCTTCACCAGCTCCGGCGTCACGCCGCCGAGCTCGCTGGGGGTGTCCAGGCGCACGGCTTGCAGCCTCTCGCCCAGCGCCTCGGCCACCCGTAGCGCCTCCTCGGGCTCGTCCAGGAACGTGTCCACCAGCACGACGCGCGGCACGTCCGGTTCGACGTGCTTGTCGAACGCGACCGCGGCCTTCACTGTGTCACCGAAACAGATGATCATCGCGTGAGGCATCGTCCCTGAGGGCTCCCTGCCGGCCATGCGGGCTCCCATCGGTGTGGAGCCGCTGGCGCAGCCTCCGACGATAGCGGCGTAGTCCAGGTAGGGGGCTGCCAGCGGGTGGACGTGGCGAGCGCCGAAGCTGGTCACGGGCACCCCCTGCGCCGCCTCTACGCACTCCCGCGCCGCCTGTGCCCAACCGCTCTCATGAGCGAGGATGCCCAGGATCGCAGTCTCGTACAGCGCGTAGGAGAGGTAGGGGGCGTTGATGCGCAGCATCACCTCCCGCTGTGAGATCGTTTCGCCCTCGTCCAGGGCCCACGCCTCCGCGCCCTTTGGCAACGCCTCTCGCAGGAGCGCCTCCACCTCCCGCATCCCGCACAGGAGGCCATCCCGATGGGGGAATACCTCCATCGTGGCGATGGGATTCAGCCCTTCGGCCTCCATCACCTGACGGGTGCGCAGGAAGTAGACGTCAGCGGTATCGCCGGCCAGGACATGGGGCGCCGGCCGGAACATCTCCTCGCTCACGGGTGGTCACCCGGCGGTGGCGCCGGTCACTTCCGCCCCCAGCACCGTCTTGAGCTGGCTGAGGGCGAACTTGTGGGCCTCGGGGTCGAAGGTCGTGACGCACTCCGCGGGAACCTCGACCGCGTAGTCACGGTTGCGGGCATCGGCGACGGTGTAGAGGACGCAGATGTTGGTGCAGTCACCCACAACGATGATCTTGTCCGGCCTGAGCTCCTTGAGCCTCTCGTCCAGGTTGGTCTCGAAGAAGGCGGAGTAGCGTCGCTTGGGGATGACCTCGTCGGCGAACTCCTGAAGCTCGGGGATCACCTCGGGCTCCTCGCTGCCGCGGATGCAGTGCGGCGGGAACATCTTGAACTCAAGGTCGTCCGGGTCGTGGGTGTCGCAGAGGAAGATGATGTGGGAGCCCTTCGCCTTCTCTTCGCGCAGCAGCTTCTGGATGCGAGGGATGATCTCGCGGATGGAGGGGCCTACGTAAAGGTTGTGGCCTTCCTCGCAGAAGCCGCGCACCATGTCCGCCACCAGGACGACGTTGGCCATCGGTGCGACCTCCTAGCGGCGGAAGATGAGCCGTCGCATGACGACCGTCTCGCTCACGGCGACGGAGCCCGCGGGGAGTTCGCCGTTACGGCGCGTGGCGAGAGCCTTGGTTTTGGCGGGCCGTCGCAGCGTTGGCAGCCGCAGCGCTCCCTTGGCCAGGGCGTTCAACGCCACCTCCGCCGCCACGCCCAGCGCCACCAGCGCCGCGCCGCGGGCCAGGACGGGCGCGGCCTGGCTCCAGACGGTGGGGGAAGCGGGGGGCCGCTTGACCGGCAGACGGGTGTTCCTCATCTCGGCGCCGCACCTCCGGCAGTAGCTGTCGGATCGGGAAGAATAGTTGCCGCACTTCTCACATCGCATGAGGACCTCCAGCAGAAACGGGCGTTCGCCGCCATTATAGCAACCCCTTCGCCGCTCCCTCAAACGCGCTTATCTATCGAGCTATATCTTTGCCCGTTCCACGATGCGCTCGATCTCGTCCGTGAGGTCGAAGCCGGCGACCTGGCGGCCTTGGGCGTCCACGCCCTGTTTGTCGCGTACGCGCACCCGTCCATCAGCGAAGGTGCGCAGCGTCTCCACGACCAGGGGCAACTCTCGCGCCACGCCCTGGCGGCGGATCGTCTGAAACAGGGCGTTCTCCTCGCCGTCCTCGGACTTGATCGCGGCCACACCTCGCTTCTCCACCTCCCACCACATCTCGTCGAAGGCGGACCCGTGGATCGGGTAGGTGCAGTAAGTGACGGGCGGGCCCATGTCCAGCTCCGTCGTCGCCAGGTGCATGCGTACGCCGGAGTGATCGAGGCCCTTTCCCATGAGATGCCAGATCACCTCCTGCCAGGTGCCGGGCGGGCCGTCCGGCGCCGCCGGATGAAGGTTTAGGAGGTCGTAGCGTTCACACAGGATCTCCGTACAGATGAGCATGTAGCCGGCCAGGACGCCCAGGTCGAAAGGATAGGGCTCCAGCAGGCGGACCACCTCCCGGTCGAAGTCCAGCCGCCATGCGGGCAGAGGTTCGCCCGCTGCGGCTGGACTCTCGCCCCGTTCGCGCCGGAAGCACAGGGTGGAGAGGTATATCAGCGGCAGGCCGTAGCCGCGCACCTGCTCGAAGAGCTGGTCGGTCTGGGCGTCCTGGCCCGGCTCCCGGTTGCAGAATACGACCTCGATGCGGGCGTCCAGCCGCCCGGCCGAGATCTCATCCTGTACAGTGGCGAGGAGGCGCCTGGAGCCGGCGCCGCGCCCGGTGGAGAACCAGGCAAGCTTAAGCATCGACCGGCTTCCAGCCCAGCTTACGCCGCAGGACGGCGTATCGGCTGATCAGGTGTACCAGCGGCGTGGACGGCCGGCCGACCAGTCTGCCACGGCGCAACGCCTCCAGGAGCCCCTGTGGACGTTCGAAGCTCGCGGCCGCCACGTACG
>JADFRV010000225.1:0-490 GCA_022561095.1 Chloroflexota bacterium
CGACGTGCTCCCCGCCTGGTCGCCGGTGCCGTAATCCGGGAGTCGTGGGTTCGAATCCCACCGGGCCCTCCACGAATCCATATAGGAAATCGGCCCTCAGGGGGCCGATTGACAGGTCGCTCGGATTGGCCTCCGGACAGGCGGCAACCGCATGAGCGAAGGATCCCTCGATGGCATCCTGGTTCGACAGCCTAGATAGGCCGTCGTGAATCCGGGCGACCAGCACCTGGTATTCGCTCTGGGTGACGCTATCCAGCGTTACAAGCTGAAAACGGTCACCGTTGTAGCAGGGAACCATCACCATCGGCAAACTTCCCATAGATGGCTGCTCCCCAGATAACTCACGGGACGCGGCGCGTCAAGGCGGGCGGCACAACTCAGCCCACTGCGACAGACGAGACACAAGTCCTGCGCTTCCCGTCGCGAAGAGGCGGTGTCGCCTGGGTCGCCGCGACAAAGGCGGCACATCTCTCTCCGGCTTCATAGTCCG
>JADFRV010000225.1:500-3250 GCA_022561095.1 Chloroflexota bacterium
ATCGGAATGGGGTCGCCGTTGGCGAATGCCGCACTTGTCAGCTCGAAGGGCATCGCGGAGCCTCCTTTCAGCTAATGGACTCGCGTGCCGCGATTGTGCGCCTGGGCGGGGCGGGTGTCAAACGGGAGGATGCGGCCTGCACCGTCACATGCTCTAAATTCTTGACTCAACCCTAACCTTCGCCGCATAACCCATCCGGCGAATTAAGGGTGACTGCGCGATAAGCATAGTGGAGGGAATGGGACACAACGAACAACAGGAGGCAGTGATGTCCGCTCATGGTAGGCCCGGTTCCGGCGAGAACCCGGGAGGTGACAGAGAATCATATCAAGGTGTGGGTTTCGCCGGCATGGCTGCTGGCGTAGGCACCCTGCCAAGGCTCGTAGGACGATCTCCCGCACAAGAGGCGGACGCCGATGCTCGTCACTTGCGGGGGCGCGCTGACTCCGAACCAGGCCCGCCGACCCTCTATTGCCCCTCCTGCGATTTCAAGGCAACGTTGTTTCCCAGCTGCCGGATCTGGTGTCCCCGATGTAAGACCTTTTCGGAATTGCGGGGCGGAGGTTCTGGCCTAACGATAGCCCCCGTAATGGGCGTCGCCCTGCTGCTAGCGTTCGTTCTCTTCTACGTCCTCGCTACAGTGTCAGTTTAGTCCGCCGCCGCGATTGTGCGCCTGGGCGGGGCGGCGTTGACCGCTTGTCAGGCGAACGACTTCGCGATCTCAGCCAGGCGGTCGAGGGTGGGGAGGGTCTGTTCAGGCGGCTCGGAAGGGAGCCAGAAGACGCACCGCTCGACGCCGACCTCCAAGTACTTCTCGACCACTTCCTTCTCCCCGGGTACTCCGTACGCCGTGACCGGGATGGGCCCCCGGCCGGCCTTTTCAGCCAGCCGGTTGAGCTCGGGGATCTGTTGGGACAGTACAGGGGGCGGCATCAACGGAAGCCAACCGTCACCGTACTCAACGACGCGATTTAGCGTATGCGGGCCGTAGCCGCCGACCAGTATTGGCGGGTGGGGCTTCTGCACGGGCTTCGGCCATGACCAGATCGGGTCAAAGTCCACGAACGTTCCGTGGTGCTCGGCATCGTCGTTAGCCCAAATCGCCTTCATCGCCAGGACGCGGTCGCGCATCAGCTTCCAGCGACTGGTGGGGTCGGTCCCATGGTTCTCCATCTCCTCGACGTTCCATCCGGCGCCGACCCCGAAGATGAAGCGACCTCCCGAGATCATGTCGAGGCTCGCCACTTCTTTCGCCGTGGTAATGGGGTCGCGCTCGATGATGAGGCAGATGCCGGTGGCCAGCTTGATGCGACTCGTGACCGCGGCGGCGGCGGCCAGCGCCACGAACGGGTCATGGGAGTGCCAATACTCCTTGGGGAGATCGCCCATGCCCGGGTAGGGGGTCTTCCGGCTGGTTGGGATATGGGTGTGCTCCGGGAAGAAGAGCGACTCGAAGCCGCGCTCCTCAGCCGCCTTTGCGAGCTCCACCGGCTGGATGGAGTAGTCCGTTGGAAACATCTGGAGGCCGAAGTGGGTCATCTCTCTCCTCACTGCTACACTTTACAAGCCCTGCGCCGCGCAGTAGTAAGTGGCGCTTGGCCCCTGATGCGGCAAGCTGTGTGCGTGCCGTCGGCGCTGGTGCAGAAGCGGGTCTGAGGCTCCATGTGAAGCTGGCCCTCCCAGCAGGGGAAGCATAGCGCTGTAGAGGGCAGAGGTCAAAGGAGATGGTTGCGTTCGACCCCTCATCCGGCTCGTGTATAGTCAACTGGGAGGTAACCACATGAAAGTAATCGAAATCGCTGGCGACGCGGCCCGGCCGGGTGGGAACGAACACTTTGTTGGACAGGTGGCAATCCAGCCGATATTAGGCGGTGCCGACGGCCTCGCTGTTGCCGTCGTCCGCTTTAGCCCCGGTGCCCGCACCTACCTCCACTCCCACGACGTCGTGCAGGTGCTCCACTGTATCGAGGGCACAGGCATCCTAGCGACAGAGCGGACAAGATACACCGTCACGCCTGGAATGATCGTCCACGTCCCTGAGGGCGAGCTCCACTGGCACGGGGCCACCGAGGACAGCAGCTTCGTTCACGTGTCCATCCGTCTCCCAGGTGAGAGCCGCTGGACGAAGACTGACCCGCTCGCACCTGCGGCGGACTAGCTTACCTGAAGGGGCGGTTCAAGTCCCCACGACATCGTGGAGGGGTCACCGCTGTCTGCACCTCCCGATGACAGCCCTCCAGGCCAGGCGCACAATCACGGCGCTGTCGGGGCAGGCCACCGCAGCAGAGAACGGGCGGGACCTGTAACGTATGAGAAGTTCGGTGCGTCTACGCTAAATGAGAAAGCTGTGCAAGTTGAAAGGGATGCCGATATTGCGCGACCCTAGTGCTGCCCTGATGCGGCTCCTAAGCGGCTCCGACCGGGAACGTGGTCAGTCTCTGACCGAGTACGGCTTGATCCTCGCGGTCGTCGTAGCTGCGACGGTCGTTGTGCTGGGAGTGGTCGGCTCGACCGTTTCAGCTCAGCTGGACTCGGTTACCGCCGCTCTTCGAGGAGAGGGCGATGTGTCTTCGTTTCGGTGGCTCGGTCCCTCTGTCACATGGGTCGCCATCGGAGTGCTGGGCATTGGGGCTGCTGGTCTATACCTGCTGAGAATGCGGCGCGAATAGCCCCCGTTGACACCCGCCCCGCCCAGGCGCACAATCGCCCTCCCTACCGCAGCCAGCGCCTCCTCGCGTACCAGCCGCCCG
>JADFRV010000226.1 GCA_022561095.1 Chloroflexota bacterium
GCAGCGGCTGTACGCAGTACGGGAGCGGGGCTGATGGAACAGCAACTCGGCTTCTGCACTACCTCCGACGGCGTGAGCATCGCCTACGCCACCGTGGGAGAGGGGGCGCCGCTGGTGTACGTCACTGGCTGGCCCGGGCACCTGGGTCTGGAGTGGGAGAAACCTGTTGCGCGCGAACTCCTGGAGGACTTGGCGGAGGGTGTCACGCTGATCCGATACGACATGCGCGGCAGCGGCCTATCTGATCACGACGTCCCTGATCTCTCACTTGATGCGTGGGTGAAAGACCTTGAGGCTGTCATCCAGAAATTGCAGCTGGATCAATTCACTCTTCTCGCCCTCGGCCTGCTGGCGGGGCCTATCGCTATCATCTGCGCGGCCGCGCATCGGGAGCAGGTGACCAAGCTCATCCTTTCCAGCGCTTACCTTCGCGGCAGCGAGTTGGCGACGCCGGAGCGCGGGAAGGCAATCGCGGATTACGTCGCCACCTTTGGGGCGTTTGCCACCATCGACCCTGACACGGATCCAAGCGAGCTAGAGAAATCCAAGGACGCCGTACAAATCGCGAGAGAAGCGGCACCTCCGGCGGTTCAAGGTGCCGTGGCTAGGGCGATCCTTGATGCTGACGTCAGCAGGCTAGCGGATCGCATCTCCATGCCGACGTTGGTCATGCACAGTCGTCACGACTCGACTGTGCCGTTTGGGCTCGGCCGCGCCCTGGCCGCCCAACTTTCCAATGTGAGGTTCGTACCGTTCGAAGCGTCCTGGGGAGCCGCCCCTTGGAGGCAGCAGCAGGCGCTCCTTGAGGAGATCCGCCGCTTCCTGGGCGTGGAGGCCGTGAGCCGTCCAAGACCGCTAAGTGGCGATATGGTCACCATCCTCTTCACGGACGTGGAGGGCTCTACCGCCCTCACCCACCGCCTCGGCGACGCCAAGGCGCGGGAGCTGCTGCGGGAGCACGAGCGCATGGTGCGGGAGGCACTGAAGGCCCACGGCGGCTCAGAGGTGAAGACGATGGGGGACGGGTTCATGGCCTCCTTCTCCTCGGCGACCAAGGCCCTCGAGTGCGCCATCGCAATGCAGCGGGCGTTCGCCGAGCACAACGAGTCGGCAGAGGAGCCCATCAAGGTGCGCATCGGGCTGAACGCCGGCGAGCCGATAGCGGAGGACGATGACCTGTTCGGGACGGCGGTGAACGAGGCGGCCAGGATCACCGCGGCGGCAGAAGGTGGCGAGATACTGGTGTCCGACGTCGTCAGGCAGCTGGTCAAGGGCAAGGACTTCCTGTTCGCCGACGTTGGGGAGAGGCAGTTGAAGGGGTTCGATGAGTCGGTGCGGCTGTACGAGGTGAGGTGGCGGGGAAAGGTATAATGAACCGCTGGCTATACGCAGCCGTAGGCACCATTATGGCGCTGCTTCTCACTGCTGCCTGCAATGACAGCAATGGTGGGAACGGATCTCCCAGCGAGACCCCGACTGTCGGCGAGACTCCGGCCGTAAGCGAGGCTCCAGCCCAAGTCGGGGCAGCTCCAGACATCAAGATGATCGGGGTCAGGTCGTTCGATAGGTCTGAACTGACTATCGCCGCCGATACGGAAGTAACGATCGTAGCAGAGAACATAGATGGCCTACATAGCTTTGCGATCTTCGCCGGTGAGGAGTACGGACCGGGATTTGTGGATCCCCTAGCTAGAACTGAGGCCTGCTTCTCACCCTGTACGGTCACCCTGTCCGTGAACCTGACCCCAGGGGAGTACGTCTTCCGTTGCCAGGTGCACCCCGAAGAGATGGTCGGGATGCTAATCGCCCAGCAGGAGCCCTATTGACACGGCACTCCAGGCTTGCCGAGCCTGAAGACCCGGTCCGGCTGTTCGAGGTGAGGTGGAAGAAGGGTAGCTAATGGAATCGGGAATCGATCAGACGCGAGCCGAGGGGCTGGATGAGCTACGTGACATCCTGCCCCGCACTGCTGCCGTGCTGGAGCAGGGCCTCATCGAGGGGTTGCATATCGGCGCTCAGGTCTACGTCTCTCGGCACGGCAAGGCAGTTGCGGACCTCGGTGTCGGCGAGGCGCGGCCCGGTGTGCCGATGGACGCCGATTCGATGATGCTCTGGTGGTCGTCAACCAAACCCTCCGTAGCAGTCGCCATCGGCCAACTCTGGGAGCGGGGTCAACTCGACATCGAGGAGCGCGTCTGCACTTACATACCGGAGTTCGCTAACAAGGGGAAAGAGGCAGTAACTCTACGTCACGTCCTCACCCACACCGGCGGCTTCCGGTTCGCCGATGGCCGGGATGGGTTCCGTATGAGCTGGGATGAGATCATCGCCCGAATCTGCGACGCGGACCTAGAGGCTGGCTGGATTCCCGGCGAGAAGGCCGGGTATCACCCTTCATCTGGGTGGTTCATCCTCGGCGAGGTCATCCGGCGAATCGATGGTCGCCCCTTCCAACAGTTTGTGCGCGAGGCGATCTTTGAGCCGCTGGGTATGAACGACTGCTGGGTCGGCATGCCGCCTGAGCGTTACCGTGCCTACGGCGACCGCATCGGGGTCATGCATAACACGGAGGGCGCCGAGCCCGCGCCAGTGCCCATCATCGACTCCGAAGAAGCGTGCTCTCGCTGCGTCCCCGGTGGCGGGGGCCGCGGGCCAATGCGCGAACTGGGGCGCCTCTTCGAGGCGCTGCTGTGCGGCGGCCGGTTGGGTGAAGTGAGCGTCCTTTCTCCCCAGACCGTTTCAGCCATGACAGCCCGCCACCGGATCGGCATGTTCGACGAGACCTTCCGTGTCGTGATTGACTGGGGTCTGGGCTTCGTTATCGACTCCATGATCTATGGCCGGCACTGCTCACCGCGGACCTTCGGCCATGGCGGCTTCCGCTCGTCGGTCGCGTTCGCCGACCCGGAGTGCGAGGTCGTGGCTGCAGTGGTTACCAACGGCATGCCGGATGATCGTCGGCACTACCCACGCTTTAGCGCCATCAGCTCGGCCATTTACGAGGACCTTGGCATCGCCGAGCCAGGCTCTCCTGGACGCGACCGCGCAAGGCCGCGTACGGGGCTCACCTAGCCAACCCTGCGTGAGCGGTTCGCCCGCCGCCGTGATTCTGCCCCCGGATCTAGCGGCTGTAAACGGGAGCGCCGCCGCCACTGCCGTCAGGCCAGATCGGCTGTCGATGCCGTGAGACGAAGATCGATTCAGTACGCGTCGATCTCCCGCAGCCTCTCGTCGCTCACGC
>JADFRV010000052.1 GCA_022561095.1 Chloroflexota bacterium
GGCGCCGAGCCAGGACTTCCCTATCAGCGCCCGCCGCTGTCCAAGGCTTATTTGTCCCAAGGGGATGCGGATGCCTTGATCTTGCGGCCCGAAAGCTTCTTTTCAAGCAAGAACATCAGCTATCTGTCCGGCACCCGTGTGAAGGCGATCGACCGCGCCGCGCGCCAAGTGGTGCTGCCCGGGGGGGAACGGCTGGACTATGACCAACTGATCCTGGCCACCGGCACGCGCAACCTGCGCCCGTCAAGCCTACTTCGCTCGCCTAGCGCTGAAAAGCGCCAAGGTTCGGAGGGAGCGTAGGAACGGGGGGTCAACGTGAAAGCCGTCCCCCAGGGCAAGGCCCCGAAAGACGGCTCAGTACAATCAAAGCCTACCGCATCATCATCGACCGCGTCAATGTGCCCCCTCTGCAATGGCACTCACGACGAGATTCTGCGTCTACTCGCTGGCGAGCCGGACGGATATCTCCGCCGCGTTCCCTCTGCTGATCTGAGGGCTGAGTTGGAGTATCTGCAACGAGAGGTCGCCGAGGTGAAGGCCGATCCGGACTACAGCGCCGACCTAGCCGCCCTCCACCGACACCGGCTTGCCGTCATCGATGGTGAGCTCGAACGCCGTCGCCTACTGGAGGCCTACGGCGGGCCGCGGGGGCAGGGGAGCGGCCGCATCTCGGTAGAGATCGTGGCGGAGATCAAGGAGCGCGTCGATTTGGCCGCCCTTATTGTTGAGGATCTGGGCGAGCCAGCCTGGTATCGGTTGGGGAAGGTGCGTTTCTCTTGCCGCCTTCATGGCGACGGCGTCGACCGCGAGCCCTCCCTGCAGGTCTACGAGGAGGACGGGCACTGGTGGTGCTACGGATGTGGCGATGGCGGCGACTGCTTCGACTGGCTGCTCAAGGCCCGCAATATGCAATGGCGGGAGGCCACCGCGTACCTACTGAAGCGCCTCGGCATCGAGCTAGAGGAGAAGCCGAAGGTGCTGGCCGGGAGCGTGGCGTCATGAGCGGCTGCGCTCATCCGGCTGAGGGTGTCCTGACCATAGCGGACGGGTCGCACTACTGCCGCGGCTGCCGGCTCCCCGTCGATGAGGCGGCGATCAGCCGAAGCGGCAACGGAGCATCGCCAGATTTTTCCGGCGCCGGAAAAAGTCAAACTCCTGACTCACAGTTCGACATTCGCGAAACCGATCTCGGCAACGCCCTTCGTCTAGTGCACCACCACGGCGAGGATCTTCGCTACTGCTACCCAAGCAGCAAGTGGTACGTCTGGAGCGGCACCCGCTGGGCCCGCGACGATACGGGCGAGGTACACCGACGCGCTAAGGATGCCGTTCGGACGATCTACGCCGAGGCGGGCGACGCCGACGATCCCGAGAGGCGCACCAAGCTAGCCGCCCACGCCATGCGATCGGAGGCTGAGGCGAGAATCGCCGCTATGGTGGTCCTGGCCCGATCCGAGACTGGAATACCCGTCATGCCCCAGGAATTAGATGCTGACCCGTGGCTTTTGAACGTCCAGAACGGCACGATCGACCTCAAAACCGGCGAGCTGCGAGAGCACAAACGCGGGCATCTCATCACCAAGCTGGCGCCCGTCACCTACGGCCTGAAAGCGGCCTGCCCGCGCTGGCTGTCTTTCCTGGATCGCATCATGGACGGCAACGGCGCCCTCATCGACTACATTCAGAAGGCTATCGGCTATACGCTGACGGGGGACGTCTCTGAACAGGTTCTCTTCTTCCAACACGGCACCGGGGCGAACGGGAAAAGCACCTTGTCTGAGACGGTGCTGGCGCTCCTGGGCGACTACGGGAAGCAAGCCGCCCCCGGCCTCCTCACTGTGAAACGGGGTGAGACGCATCCCACGGAGATAGCCGACTTGGCGGGCGCCCGCTTTGTGACATCGGTAGAGGTGGACGAAGGCAGGCGTCTAGCCGAAGCGCTCACCAAATGGCTCACCGGCGGCGACCGCGTGAAGGCCCGCCACATGCGGCAAGATTTTTTCGAGTTCGCCCCTACTCACAAGCTCTGGCTCTCGGCAAATCATAAGCCTACGGTTCTGGGTGCCGACCTCGCCGTCTGGCGACGCATCCGGCTGATCCCTTTCAACGTCGTCATCCCCGAGAGTGAGCAGGACCGCACTCTACCGGCCAAGCTCAAGGCGGAGCTCCCTGGCATCCTCAACTGGGCGCTGGAGGGGTGTCTCCTATGGCAGCAAGACGGCCTTAACCCGCCCAAGGAAGTCCGGGCGGCAACCGCTGAGTACCGCGAGGAACAGGATGTCATTGCCCCCTTCCTCAAGGACCGCTGCATCCTCGGTGGAGACAAGGAGGCTACCGCCACGGCTCTCTACGACGCATACCGCCGATGGTGCGGGGATAACGGCGAAAAGCCCATGTCGCAGCGCCGATTCGGCAACCGCCTCAGCGAGCATGGGCTCACCAGCGAGCGCAGAACCGGGGGTAAAAGGTGGTGGCTGGGAGTCGGATTAGTGACGCAGAATGGCGAAAGTCAGATAGGAAAGTGACGCAGATGACTAAATTAGGGTTAACGAGCTTAGAAACGCTCATGTGGAGGTTATACGGAAATACCGATTCTACGTCACTTGCGTCACTAGTGATACAGGGCGCAAACGCTCTCACCCAGGACGATGCAGCACGTGATAACGGATAGTTATCTGTTGTAGGAGATGGCATGAGCGACGGCCAGCAAATACAAACGGACGGTGAGGACGGGGCAGTTATGGCCGAGTTATCTGTTGTACGGCCCGATCAGCCCGCCGTGATGCCCGTGAACGGCGCTGGGGTTGTGGCGCACACAGATAGGCCGCCTGCGCTCGTAGGCGTGGCTATCCCTGGCCGGGACCGTAGCATCCGTCGCATGGTGGTGGAGCTGTACCGTGAGAACCCGCACCTGCCGTCTGCATCCCGTGGCATCGTGTCCGACTACTGCAAGGTTGTACGGTCCGCCGAGCGCGTCTATCAACGGTGGCAAGGCAAGGGTTTTGAGCCGGGGCGAGACGCTGACCTGTTCATGAAGGCCACGGCTGAGGCCCGTCATCACGCTAGCGTGCTGGGGCTGACTCCCGTGAGCATGGCGGCGTTGGGCGTGAATCTGGGCAGGCTGCAAACGTTAGACCTGGCGCAGGCCATGAGCGCGGACGGTGCCGACGTGCTAGAGCTCGAACAGCGCGTCCTAGAGCGACTACAACCTGAAGGTGGGGGCGGCTCTAGTGGTCCTCCTTCCGCCCCTGCCTCCCCTGAGGAGCGGGATTCATGACGACCAATGCGCGGAGGGGCAAGGACGCAGAGCGGCGGTTAGCGAAGCTCGTGGGCGGCCATCGTAATCCAAATACGGGCGCTGCTGCGGCCGACGTGGAGACGGACGTCTTTTGCTTCGAGTTGAAGTCACGGCGGACATGGCCGGGATGGCTCGTGAGGGCTATAGGACAGGCCCGTAGTGCAGGTGAACGCACGGGCAAGACACCGATAGTGGTACTGGAGCATCGGGTTCAGGGACATGGGCAACGCCTCTACTGCTTCATGGAATCGGACTGGCTGGATTGGCACGGAGCGGGCAATGGCGGTTAGGACGGCCCGGAAGCCTCACCAGCGGTACTACGCCCGTGACGGCACGTTGCTCCCCGGCGTCACGACGATCCTGAGCGTCATCAACAAGCCGGCGCTACCAGTTTGGGCCAACAAGCTCGGATTCCAGCGCATCAACTCGACCGAGTTCCTGATCCACGTCGCTGATGCCGGAACGTTGAGCCATCACCTGATAGAGGCCCGATTAACAGGTGCAGAACAGGACGCCAGCGGCTATGACGATGATCAGGTAAGCATGGCCCAGAACGCCCTCAGTAGCTTCGGCGCGTGGGCTGAAGGTAAGAGCCTGGAGACGCATGAAACCGAGCTAGTCCTCGTCTCAGAAGCTCATCGTTACGGCGGGACTTTGGATTGGTTCGGGCTGGTAGACGGCACGCCCTGCCTGATCGACTTCAAGACGAGTGCGCGCATCTTTGACGATCACCTCTTTCAGCTCAGCGCCTACTTTCAACTCCTCACCGAGAACGGGTATGAGGTGGCCGAGGCACGGATCGTAAGACTCAGCCGTGACGCGAGCGAAGAGTTCTCCGAGCGGGTACTATCCAGCTCTGAAATTGAGCCCTACTTCGCCGTGTTCAAGGCGGCGTTGAACCTGTACAACGCGATGAAAGTGGCGACGAAACGGGGAGCGCGACGATGGTAACCAGCACGAGAGCGAGCGCGACCCTGGCCGCCAGCCCGCTCATCTGGGCGCTGGAGTCTGTACGACTGCCCGCCCCGCGTGGGCCTGACCCGTTCCGGCCTTACAGTTATCAGGCGACACTCCTCGCCGACCGTGCACCCCGACAGCTGATTCTAAAATCCCGTCAGGTTGGTATCACCACGGTAGCCGCCATCCGTGTGCTGCATGAGGCTATTCACTCGCCGAGGAGCTTGGGTTTGGTCATTAGCCGAGATCTGGTGGCCGCCCAAAACGTCGTTCGCCTCGTTCTGGACATCATCGGCGGCCTGGACGCCCCGCCGAGGCTGGTCAAGGAGAACCAGAGCGAGCTTGTGTTCGAGAACGGCTCCCGCATCATCAGCCAACCGGCGACGGAGCGAAGCGGCCGGGGCTACACGGCCACCTCGGTGACGTTGGACGAGTTCGCCTTCTCCGAATATGACGAGCGGATCTACCGCGCCGTATCCCCGACGCTCTCCCGGGGCGGCAGGTTGACCGTGCTCAGTACTCCCAACGGCCAAAACGGCTTGTTCTACAGGCTTTGGAACGGCCTTGAGGGCGGCGACTGGAGCCGTCATCGCATCCATTGGCGTGAGTGTCCGGCGTTCGGTGATGACTGGTACGAGCGGGAGCGACCGCGCTACAGCAGCGAGCAATGGGCCTCGGAATTTGACCTCGACTTTGTGACATCGGGCGGCGCCGCCTTTGACCCTGACGATGTAGACGCCATGAGGGACGGCTGGACGGGGTTGAAGCCCCCGGAGGAGGGCAGGCGCTACATCAGCGGCTGGGACATCGGGCGCCGGCACGACCCCACCGTGGGGATCACCCTGGACACTACGGAGCTGCCCTATCAGGTAGTGGCGTACACGCGGCTAGTGCGTGCGCAGTACGCCCAGAGCGCCGCCGCCATCGACGCGACGGCGGGCGAGTACGGCGCCGCCGTGGTGGAGTCGAACTCCATCGGCGATCCAGTTATTGAAATGCTGGAGGCCCAGGTGACGCCGTTTAACACGTCGCAACGGACCAAGGCCAACGCCCTACAGAGGCTGGTCCGGCTCGTGGAGCAGGGGGCGCTCAAGTGCGGCGTGGATCAGGTGTTGAGCGAGGTGAAGTCGTATCAGTGGGAGGATAAAGGCATTGTCCAGGACTGTGTGATGGCGCTGGGGATCGCCCTGGCGGACGTGCGCGAGAGCGACGGCGGTAACATCTTCCCGTTTTCCGAGGCGAACGTCAGCGAGGATGCGGACTACGTCCCTGGCAAGGGCTTTCTTTACCTCTCCTACCGCTGGGGCTTTAACGACGCTACGCACATCTGCCTGGTCCAGCAGCGGGACGGCGTGTTTCACGTGTTCGATGAGCTAGTGGGAACTGGCCGTTCCGAGCGGGAGTGGGTGGCCGACATCGTCCGCCGCGTCACGGCCCTGCCTGGCTACAAGGGGCCGACGTTAGAGGAGTGGCGAGCGATCTGGATGGGCGATGAGCCCTGGCCGCGTCCCTGGCCCGAGGTGTGGCTTCACGCGACGGGCGACCCCGACGCCGTGCAGATGAGAACTGAGTTGAAAGAGATCGGCATCGCGGCGACGCCGCCGGATCGGGTCAAGCATGGCGTTGAGCAAGGGCAGGACGTGCTCAGGGCGGCGATCAGTTCGGGGCGGTTACTTGTGCATCCCCGCTGCAAGGAAACGATACGACATTTAAGTAACTACCGGGCGAAGGAACGGATTGGGGGCGGCTTCGAGCCGGTGCCAGATCCCGGCCCCGCTAATCAAATGTTCGCCCCGGGCTGCGAGTCGCTGCGATTCCTCATGTGGCGGCTTAGACAGACGCTGGGGCCACCACCGAATGTTCGATGGCTGCCGTAATCGCCGCCGCGATTGTGCGCCTGGGTGGGGCGGGTGTCAACGGGACGCAGCAATACTGCACGGGGAACAGTAACAGACAAGGCCCTCTGTTGTTTACAGGGTGAGCAGGAAGTGCGATATGGGCAGGCGAGACGAGCCAACACACAAGGCGGCAAGTGATCTACCTGGACGTGCTACTGGCGGTTAGGAGTAGGCTGAAGTGAGCTACCACAAATACAAGCGGGGCGTGCAGCGGCTGTGTGTCTACTGCGCCAAGTCGGCGCTCTCCATCTATCATTTTGCCTCGCCGAGAAGGGCAGCCAGCGCGCCGAACTACAGGGCGAGTTACACGTGGCGGCAGGAGCCGCCCATCATCATCAAGAACAAGTAATAAAGGGTCGGTGATTGCGCCAAACCGCGCCTAAATGGCGTTGACCGGGGGTGTCAACAGAGCCTAGCCCTCCTTCTGCCACCTCACTTCGAACAGCCGCATCAGATCCTCGCCGAAGCGACGCCGCTCGCGGCCAATCTCCCGAAGCAGATCAGCGATATCGCCGATCCCCTTGAGCTCGTCCGCCAGATCCGGGAAGTCCTTCTCTGAACCGCCCTTGCCGATGAGCTCGTCAAGACCGCGAGGCCGCGGCTCCTCTGGCTCTGCCCCATCGGCAGGCTTACTCTCACGAAACCCTGCCATGATTGACCCCTCCCCTTTTGGTCTCGTCCGGTAGCTTCAATTTATCAACGTAGGGTATATACCAGGGTGAACTTCGGACGGCGAAAGGTTAAGGATCAGTTAAGAGCCGGTTGAGCAGCATGGGCAACCCGCTCCGCTCGACACGCCCCCCGCCGCCGCGATTGTGCGCCTGGGCTGGGCGGCCGTCAACGGCTGCTCCCTAGCGCCGCCTCCGCTATGGAAATGGCGTAGGTGAGCCTTCGGTAGATTCGGGCAGGCCGTTCGGTGCGTACACCACTACCGTGCTCACAATCTTGTCATGCAGCGCCTGACGCCTATCGCCGAAAAGAGCCCAAGCATAGTTGACGAGCTCAGCGACGCCGAAGGTGAAGTTGCTAGCGATGCCGAACAGAAGTCCCTTCACGAGGACATCCCTGGCCCACACGCGTCCAGCGCTGACCGGCCGGTCCGTGTTGGCGTCAAGGATGTATACATTTAGCAGCCTCTTCGCAGGAGTCTGTGCGGTCTTCGCGGTGAAAAAGAGCCAGATGAACCAGCCGATAACGAGGGTGACCAGAACGAGGAGGCTTTCGAGCAGAATGTCACCGAAGAACCTGCGGGTGAAGGTCACCTGCTGCACGTCTTTCGCCACTGATTGCTCCATCGTCATCCCCCTCTACTGAAGAGTTGAGTGCTGCCGCGAGTGTGCGCTTGGGCGGGGCGGGTGTCAACGGGGTGCTAGCCCGCTTGTCGCCACCTCAGCTCGTAAAGCCGGACAGGGTCATCGGAGGCTTAACAAAGCAAAGGGGACAACCAGAATACCGTCCCCTTCTCGATTTCTGATTCCTAAGGCCGCGACAGGCTAAAGCGTGTCGACGAAGATACCCAGCGTCCTACTGCGAAGCGAAGTAGGCCACGATCCCGTCGTACTCCACCTGGGCGACCCGGCTACGGCGACCGCCGGGGGCTTCCGCGATAGTGGGCTTCAGCGCCTCGGCCTCGTCCCGATTGGAAAGAAACACCGGCTCCAGGATCACCGCCGGCATGCTGGTGTTCTTGGGGATGTACCACGCGTCAACGTTGATCCCGTAGTCTGTGAACCGGCCGTCCCAGTTCTCTTTCAAGCCGTTGTACATGGTGGAATGGATCACCTCCGCCAGCGGCCTGTCCTGACCCTTGTTCATCAGGGTCATGGAGCCGTCCCAGCGGGAGCTGCGGGTGCTGTTGGTGTGCAGCGATACGGTGATGTCGGCAAGGGAGTCGTTGCAGATCTCCACCCGCCGCCCAAGGCTCACCGTGCTATCGTCCTCGCGGGTCATCGCCACTGTTGCGCCGGCGGCTTCCAGCTCCGTCCGCAGGTTCTTCGCAACGTCCAGGTTGATCTCCTTCTCTATGAGAGTCCAACCGTTGCGCCCCCGCTTTTGGTAGACGGCCCCCGACTCCCCGCCGCCGTGGCCGGCGTCGATGCAGACTGTCCTGTCCTGCAGCGGGAGGTCCCCCGCCTGCCCGGAGGTAGAGGACGAAGCGAGACCCAGGACGGTGGCGACAACCAGGACGAGCCCCGTCAGGATGAGCCAGCGCATTTACAGCCTCCTCTCGTTGCCCGCTCCCCAGCCATGATAGGGACTCGGACACGTTGCGCCCATGATAGCGAAGGGTGCCGCCGAGGGCAAAGGCGGCATCGGCCGCCGCGATTGTGCGCCTGGGCTGGGCGGGTGTCAACGGGGCTTGGGAGATGCGCTATAATCCCCCCCGTCGGGCTAGGCGATGCCAGGTAGCGGCGAAAAAGCGGTTCTCCAGATAGGGAAAACCGCTACCGCAGCCGAAAACGGGGCGCGCACTACTTCGTTTGGTGACGAGAATGGAGGCGGCTGGCCCCCGCGCCACTCGGGACGGAGGCCAGCCCCCGGTGTGATGGCTAATTCAAGGGCCGATGGCTCTATCTCACCAGGCGGGAGCCACCGGCCAGGTCCTGAGCGATGAGCTCGAAGATGGGCGCGAGGTCCTCTCCCTGGGCCTCCTGGAAGAAATGATCCTCGTCCGTGGCCATGTAGCGCAACAGCTCCTCCGCCGTCCGTCCGGCCCAGACCCCCGTGTCCTTCCCGCAGGTGCTGTCCTCCGTGCCATAGCCCACGGTGTAGACATCGATGTCCAGCGCCTTGGCGATGTCGGCCTGCTGGGCGGCAAACTCGCAGGGGTCGCCGCTGCCCCTGTTGGCGGCGCCGTCCGTGAGGAGGAGAATGCCCCAGGTCGTATCGGGCCGGCCGTTGGCCTGAAGCTCCGCCACCGCCGCCTGGACGGGGTCACCCAGGTTGGTGCCCACAGAGGAGGTCACCAGGCAGTTGATGGTGTTCACCAGGCGGCTGCCGTTATTGAGGTCGCCGCCGGGGTTCTGATAGTCATCGCTCAGATTCACAGGCACCCACACCCCCGGCAACTGGGACTGGCAGGGGTCCGACATCGACCAGCTTGGCCCGAGCACACCCAGCCCTACTCGGTGCAAATCGGGGTTAAAGGTCTCCAGCAGCGTCTCGGCCGCGTTCTTGGCGTTTTGCATGTCGCCGTCGCTCATGCTGCCGGTGCGGTCCAGGATCTGCACCACGTCCACGGGGATGGTAGGGTCGCTGCCGCACAGGCCATGGCAGCCTGCAGCGGTGGCCGAGACAGGGCAGGCATCAGCCCAGCAACCATCTTCCCCACTCATCAGGCTCAGCGGGCCGGCGAAGTAAAAGGGCGACTCGTCGTGCGCCACTACAACGATCGTGTCCCACCTGTTCTGGGACGGATCGCAGGCCAGGACGAATTCGCTTGTGCACTCGAAGCTGATGTCCAGGCTATCGGGGTCCAGGCCGTTCTTCTGGGCATACTCTCGGGCTAGCTGCTCGGCTGCCACCATGTCGTCGGGCAGTACCTGAGCCCCGGCCAGGGCAGCTGCGTCGGCACCGTTCTGAAGATAGCGTCGCTCGTGGAAGAACAAGCCGACGTCAATAGTCAGCGCCATGAACCCCATAAGGACGCCAAGCCCGAGAACAAACAGGATGAGCGTCTGACCGCGCTCTCCGGGATTGCGAGCATTGTTCTTTACCATCACTGACTCCGTCCCAAACCCTCAATCAGAACGGAGCGCTGGGCTAACGCTCGCTTTGTCTACTTCGTCTATCACGCGGCCGGGCAAAAATTCAGGGGAATATAACAGCCGGTTGGTTAAGAGACGGTGAAACTATGCCGCGAATCGTGCGCCCGGGCGGGGCGGGTGTCAACGGGGCGCTAGCCTAAGGCGCGAGGAAGCATAGCCTCTGCCGCTAGCCCTTGAACTCGACGAAAATCATCTCGAGCGGCTGGTCGCCCAGGTTCTCAGGCAAGTGTTCTGTCTCAGGGAACCATGCGGCATCGCCAGCGTTGAAGCGGGCCTCCTCGGTGCTCCCATCAGGGGAAGTGAACCGCACGTGGACGTCCGTTAGAGCAACGCCCAAGCTGCGTGGGTGCCCATGCATCACAGATTTCTCGCCCGGGCCGTACTTAATTCGCAGCACCCGCACGTCGTCATTCTCGAGTTCGACTGCATAGCGGTTCGGGTCAGCTGTCACAGCGTCTTGAGCCATTTTGGTGCTTCCTCTCTATGTGTCGCCTCTTGTTGGTATAGCGATTGTGCGCCTGGGCGGGGCGGCTGTCAACGGTAGCTCAGCTCAATTCCACGCGCCGAATTGCTATCACAGGGGAAGATGCCAGAATCTCCGCGTAGACGTCCAGCGCGTGGAGAACCGCGTGAAACAGGTGACTCCAAGTTCCGCACTCGAGTCGCTCGCCCTCGACAAAGCGGTACGGCTCGGCGTCAACTACCACAGTCTTGCTGGACCTCTTGTGAATCCCGCCCGAGTGAAGCGTGTTCCGGATCCACGCTGGGACCAGAATCAGCTGGTGTTTATCCGCGGGACGATCTAATCCGGCCAGGCGAATGAGCCTCTCACTTTCTTCCGAGAAGCGAGCGGAGTTTGAGCGACCAGACAACGAGGCCAGAATACGGTACACGCAGTTCTCGAGTGAAAACTGACACATCGTGACGAAGCTCAACTTCGCATTCTGGTTCAGATCTCCGAGAACCGACTTGAGATCGGAGACTTCCTGAATACCGAGCAACGCCATGATGACGGGTACGTTCGAGCCGATTTCTGAGTTTTGCTGGAGCTTGATCGATACCGCGGCGAGCGTGTTACAGAGCTGTCGAACCTGGACCAGCGCTTGGAGCCGGGCATCATCGTCGGGAAGGTCAAGCGTACCGATGATGCTGTTGCATTTGTCCTTGAGGCCTTGTAGCTGGAGTCCCCGCTCCTTCCAAGAGGTCGCTAGGTGAAATGCCATCGCGAGGCTCAGGTCTCGTCTAACGGACGCCCATAGAGGGTGTCCTCCAGTATGGCGTAACGATCTTCGCCGACCAGGGATTTCGCGGCCAGCCGAAGTAGCTGGCTGAGCGAACCGCACGCGAGCCTGACATCAACTGTTCCTTCGCGATCCCTTGATAGAGCATCCAGGGCGTTGATAACGTAAGCGATTGTTAGTCCTGGGTCTTCCCGTATCGCCTCACGCGCTTCCTGTGCGGAGTCAGAGTCGAAGTCGGCCCCAAATGCGAACTCCGACAGATCGAGCCCCCAGAAGTGGGATACACGGAAACGGAACCGTAGGAAGTCCCTAATATCTGTAAGCGTCGCCCCAAAGAGTGAACTAGGTGTGAGCGGCTTCGCTAGGTCTCTGAGGGCTGGGCCGAGCGCTCCCTGTTCTGGTAAACGGTCTAGGGCGAAGGCCGCCGTTAGAAGGGCCATATGGGCTCCGCCTTGATAGAGATCGATCAGCGCCCTCCCGCGATCGCCGCCTGGCTGGACGATCCTTACCATTTTCTTGCCTGGAATAGTGAGTCCCAGCCATATCGCTCGCGGAGATAGATCGACCGTGCTTTCGACCGCAGCATCGGGGTTCACGATAGCCCCCTTCCAGACTGCCCGCCGCCGCGATTGTGCGCCTGGGCGGGGCGGGTGTCAAACGGGAGGGCGGA
>JADFRV010000053.1 GCA_022561095.1 Chloroflexota bacterium
CCCGTGAGTATGGTATTGTCCGGACATTCTTCAGGAACGGTGGCGACCGCGCGCTGGCCCTGTTTGTCTATCCTTACGGTGTGGCTGATCACCACGATCTGTCCCGTCTCGCTACCGTCCAGCGAGAGTTTGAGCGCTTGGTCAAGGACGTAGCCGGGCGGTACGAGGGTCTGAGGGTCGGGCTTCTCGACCATCGGCGTCGGCTCGCCCGTCGGCGTTGGCTCGGGCGTAGGCGTCGGCTCCGGTGTAGGCGAGGGCTGCTCGACGGCAGGCGAGGGCGAGATGGAGACCGTTGGCTGTGGCTGCTCGCCGCCGCCGTTGCAAGCGGCTAGGAGGAGCGCCGTTAGGAAGAGGCCGCCCAACAGAGCCACACTCTTGAACATGGCGTTGGTTAAACGCTGGTGGGCGCATCGCGGATACGTCTACCCTCGCGCCAGGAGGGCGCGGCGCAGGAGGGCGAGGGCGGTGGTGACGGCGCGGCGCTTGGTGGCGGCGCGGCCCTGGTAGTAGGTGTAGCTAATGGAGAGGCCGGGGCCGCCATCGTCGACGGCGACGTGCATCTGGCCCGGCGGCTTCCCCTCCAGCTCGTCGGGCCCCGCCACGCCGGTGACCGCCACGCCCAGGTCGGCGTCGGCGTTGGCGCGGGCGGCGCGGGCCATGTCCGCGGCCACCTCGTCGCTCACGGTGCCGTGCCGCTCGATTAGCTCCGCGCTGACCGCCAGGTTCATCTTCATGCGGGCGGTGTAGGCGACGTAGCCGCCCTTGAAGTAGACGGAGCTGCCCGGCACGTCGGTGATGGTGGAGGCGAGGAGGCCGCCGGTGCAGGACTCCATGGTGGCCAGGGTGAGGGCGCGCTCCTTGAGAATCGCGCCGATGGCGGCCTCCAGGGTGTCGTCGTCCACGCCCCAGACGGCGTCGCCCACCAGGCGACGGAGCTCTTCCTCCATGGGCTGAATGAGTCGCCGCGCCGCCTCCTGAGTCGACGCTTTGGCGGTCAGCCGCAGATGCACGCCGTCCGGCTTGGCGTAGACGCCGATGGTGGGGTTCTCCGACTTCAGGAGGGGGCTGACCATCTCGTCCAGGTGGCCCTCGCCGATGCCTATCGTCTTGAGGGTGCGGGAGGCGATGACGTCGCCGGTGGTTAGGTCGGCCAGGTGGGGGGTCACCTCCCTCTCCCACATGCGCTCCAGCTCCGCGGGCGGGCCGGGCATGGCGACGATGAAGCGTCCGTCCTTCTCTACCCACCAGCCGGGGGCGGTGCCGCGGGGGTTGGGTATGGCCTGGGCGGAGGGGATGAGCATCGCTTGCTTGACGTTGCGCTCGGGGAAGGTGAAGCCGCGGGCGGCGAAGAAGGCCCGGAGCCGCTGCTCCATGTCCGCGTCCACGTACATCTCCTCGTCCAGGCTCAGGGCTATCGCCTCGCGGGTGAGGTCGTCCTCGGTGGGGCCGAGGCCGCCGGTGATGAGGACGAGGTCGGAGCGCTTATGGGCGCGGCCTATCGTCTCGGCCAGGCGCTGCAGGTTGTCGCCGACCTTGGACATGTAGTAGAGGTCGATGCCCATTGGCGGGAGGCGGACGGCGAGGTACTGGGAGTTGGTGTCCAGGATGTCGCCGAGCAGTATCTCCGTGCCCACGGAGATGATCTCCGCCTTCATGGCACGAGGATAGGCAGGCGGATGGAGGGAGGTCAAGGAGAGCGGCTACGGCGATAGGGGTCGCAGCGTCAGCAGGCCGTCGGCGTCCCGATGGAGCACAGGCACGATGGAGGAGACGTCGAGCTGTGCGCAGTACTCCACGTCCGTCTCGAAACCGGCCTCGATGAGCTCCGCGCCGTGGCGAGCGGAGGCGAGGGCCTGGGCGAGATCATCGCGGCGGGCGAGGAAGGCATCGCGGGCGAAGCGGGCGGCGTCGGTCGGCTGCAGGGAGTCGTCCAGTCGCAGGGCGGCTTCGATGATCGCCCCGGCGCCGAGGGCGTCCTCCAGCGCTATGGCGCGACCCCCCGGGGAGGCGGCGCAGACCACCATCGCGTTGCGGCTGTGCTCCCGCGCCAGGGCCAGCACCGCGCGGGCTACGGCCTCACGGTTGAGGAGCGCCCCCACCAGGACCGCAGGCGCTTCCGATAGCTGGTTGAGGACGCGGGTGCCGTTGGAAGTGGCGAGGATGGCGGGGCGCCCGCCCGCGTCCAGGGCGGCGAACTCCGCAGGCGAGTTGCCGTAGTCGAAGCCGGGAGGCGGCAGGCCGTTCACCTCGCCGCAGAGGAGGTGGTCGGGCAGGCGCTGCCGCAGGCCGCGCGCCTGCTCGACGCTGGCCGCCGGAACTATGGCGGGGACGCCGCGCTGGAGCAGCGCAACGATAGAGGAGGAGGCGCGAAGGATGTCCACGACGACGAATACCGAGTCCGTGTCTCGTATTAGGCTGGGCAGGAGAGCAACATCGATGCGCATGGATTTACCTTGACCGTGAACTCTGACGCCTATATTATGCGCAGGCAAAGGAGGTGGGCTACTACGGGTATGACGTTCCGGGAGAAGCTCGCCGAGGCGAGCCGGCGTAACCAGAGCCTCCTCTGCATTGGCCTTGACCCTGACCCCTCAAAGCTCGGGGGTACGCCCGTAGCAGCGTTCCTTCAGCCGATCATCGAAGCCACTCAGGATCTGGTCTGCGCCTACAAGCCGAACCTTGCGTTCTTCGAGGCGCTGGGGATCGGCGGTATGCAGACTCTCCTTGAGGCGCTACGAGGGGTGCCGTCCCACATCCCGATCATCGCTGACGCGAAGCGGGGAGATATCGCCTCCACGAACCGTTTCTACGCCCAGGCGCTGTTTGAGGTGTACGACTTCGACGCGGCTACCGTAAACCCATACGGCGGGGGAGACGCCGTGGAGCCGTTCCTGGAGTACGCCGACCGTGGTGTCTTCGTGTGGTGCCGCAGCTCCAACCCCGGTGCGGCGGAGCTGCAAGGTCTTCGTCTTGAGGATGGCAGACTGCTGTTCGAGGCGGTGGCAGAGCTGGCCAACGTCTGGAATACGGCGGGCAACGTGGGGTTGGTGATGGGCGCCACTTGGCCGGAGGAGCTGGAGCGGGTGCGGGCGATCTGTCCTGACCTGCCGATGCTGCTTCCCGGGGTCGGTAGTCAGGGCGCGGACCTGGGCCGGGCGTTGCGGGCCGCCCTAGACGCTGAGGGTGGCGGCGTCATCGTCAGCGCCTCACGTCAGATACTGTACGCGTCGCCGGCAGACGACTTCGCCGAGGCCGCGCGGAGGGCCGCGCTGGGGCTGCGGGACGAGATCAACCGCGAGCGGGACGCCCTTCTGGCCAGACGTTAGCGATGGTGATGGAGGTGCGTCTGGGCGACGTGGTGCGCCTGCGCAAGGTACATCCCTGCGGTGGCTACGACTGGGAGGTAGTCCGTCTGGGTGCGGACATCGGCATCCGCTGCCGTAACTGCGGCCGGCGTGTGCTCCTGGAGCGTAGGGTGTTCGAGAAGCGGGTGAAGGAGTTTCTGGCGAGAGGCGAGCCGGACGGGTCCGAGAGCTAGCCCGGATATGGTCTACGAACCCCCGCACATCGAAGAGATCGCCGACTCGCGCGCTCTCCTTAGGCAGCCCCGCTTCGCTACCCTTTGGCTAACTCAGGGTCTGGCCCAGACTGCCCAGAACGCCATCCTGTTTACGCTCCTGGTGCTGGTACTGAAGCTCACGGGCTCCAGCGCCGCCAGCAGCTTATTGGTCCTGGCGTTTATCCTGCCTTCGATCTTCATCGGCGTCTTCGTTGGGGTGATGCTTGACCGCTGGCGGAAGGGGACGATCCTTGTCATCACTAACGTTGTGAGGGCGGGAGCGTGCGGCCTGTACCTGTTCTTCAACGATGATGTGCTGGCGATCCTGGCTATCAGCCTGGTGTTCAGCACAAGCGGTCTCTTCTTCAACCCGGCGATAATATCGCTGATCCCCTCTCTGGTGAGCCGGGAACGGCTTGTCAGCGCCAACAGCCTGTACAACTTCACTCTCACCGGCTCTCAACTGGCGGGATTGGTGTTCCTGGCGCCCGTGATATTGCAGCTGGGCGACGAGCGGGCGATGTTCGTGGTGGCGGGCGGTCTGTACATCGTGGCCGCTGGGCTGGCCGTGTGGCTGGACACGCTGCGCGAGGATCCGGAGATCGAACCGCGACAGGGGCCGCAGTTCGGCGGCATACTGGAGGAGTTCCGCAAGGGGTGGCGCGCCCTGACCTCAGATTCCGCATCCGCTCTAGCGATGGCGCAACTGACTATGGGCAGCACCTTGGTCCTCCTGTTCGCCATACTCATCCCCCGGTATATGGATGAGGTGCTGAACGTCTCCCCGGACAACGCCGCTTTCCTGTTCGCGCCCACCGGGGTGGGGGCGCTGGTGGGGCTGCGCTTCATCCCCTGGTTTAGCCGCAGGGGGAAGAACAGAGCGGTCGTTATCGGTCTTGTGGGGATCGCGGTGTCGCTGGTGCTGCTGGCGACGGTGCGTGGTCTGACGGAGATAATGGAGACGACACCGGGGCCGCTGAACCCCGGCCGGTTCCTGGGCCTTTCGCTATTGCAATCGTTAACGATGATGTTCGCCGCGCCTATGGGGTTCTCCTATGCGCTGGTGAACGCCCCGGCTCAGACCGTACTCCACGAGCGGGCGCCGCCGGAGATGAGAGGCCGCATCTTCGCCACTCAGGTAATATCAGCGAACTTCATCTCGCTGCTGCCGCTGCTGGTGGTGGGAGGCATGATCGACATCACTAGCGTCACGGCGGTGCTGGTGGGTGTAGCGGCCGTCGTGTTACTGTGCGCCTACGTGAGCGCCCGCGTAGGCGGTATTACGAACGGGGACGAGACGCCGCAGCGAGCGCGGGAAGGCGTATCCAGTTCAGTTGACACCCCTACTAGGCTGAGCTAGAATTGCCATGCATTGAACCTGGAGGTGGGAGTGTGGTCGAGCTCACTATAGAGAGCATCCGTGTCAGCCTGATGAACTATCAGCGGGTGGTCATTCTCAAGGAGAAGGAGACCGACCGCTATCTACCGATCTGGATTGGGCCGGCAGAGGCGGACGCGATAGCCGTGCGGCTGCAAGATGTGGCGGTGGCGCGGCCCCTGACTCACGACCTGCTGCGGACGCTCATCGATAGCCTGGGGGCGACGGTGAGCCACATTCTGGTGAGCGACCTGGAGAACGATACGTTCTTCGCCCGCATCGCCTTGACGGTCGACGGCAAGGATATTGAGATAGACTCCCGTCCCAGCGACGCGATCGCTCTGGCTGTGCGCGCCCAGGTGCCCATCTACGCGAACGAGGCTGTGTTGGAGAAGGCGGGGGTCCGTCTGGACCAGGAGGGTCAACCTCTGGAGAAGGGCGTGGGGCCGGAGATCGAGCCGACCAGCGAGGCGAAGGCGGATGAACTGAAGAAGCTATCGCCGTTCCGCGATGTGATAGAAGGGCTGGATATGGAGGGCTTCGAGAAGAAGTAGCCGAAGATCCGACGGCGGCGGCGCCTCAGGCTTTACGGCCTGGGGCTTTTGTGTTATTGGAGGGTTGGAGTTGGATTGTAATGGGCGGTTGTGATAAAGTGCGCAATCGGAGAGGCTTGTGGAGGCGGAGTGTACTGCTGTGATGGATCGGCTGCCGCCAACGGTGAGGCTTACCGGCCTCGGGTTCTATCTGGCGCTATGCATCGTCGGCGGCGTGTTCGGCGGGGTGCAGTTGGATGGGTTGCTGGATACGGGACGCCTGTTCGCCGTCCTGGGCTTGTTCGCGGGGCTGGCTCTGGGTTTGGGAGGCAGCGTTATTCTTCTGCTGGAAGTGCTCAAGACGAACGATGATAAGAAGGACGGACAGTAGATGAGGCTCAGTCGGGGCCGGCTGATCGCCGGTGGGCTCGTCATCCTCGCTCTCCTGGGCTTCGTTTTTCTGCGGGGTCCCACACCCGCCATCTCGATCAAGGCAGAGACGATCGAGTCCTTCGGCCCGGTCGATCTTACGAATACGATGCTGACTTCGTGGATCGTGGTCATCATCATGATCGCGTTCGTGTACTTTGGGACGCGCCGGCGGGATCTCGTGCCCAGAGGCTTCCAAAACATGTTTGAGGCAGCCCTGGAGGCGTTCTATAACATGGTGGTGAGCGTGGCGGGCGAGAAGAACGGGCGCCGGTTCTTCCCCGTCGTCGCGACGATCTTCTTCTTCATCCTGGTCTCCAACTGGCTCTCGCTCTTCCCTATGTTCAGCGCTATCGGCCTGGTCAGGGAGGAGGAGCATGGGTTCGTGATGGAGCGGACGGATGTGGGCCCTCTTCCCCTGAGCTGGGTGGCGCTGTCCAGCCCCAGCAGGCTCAGTGGCGACTCGATAGATGAGGACGATCCGGATGCGGAGGAGCGGGCGGAGGAGGCACGGGAAGACGGGAAGATAGTGGGGGAGCTGATCCCGCTGTTCCGCGGTCCCAATACGGACCTCAACACCCCTCTGGCGCTGGCGATCGTGTCCGCGATAGCGGTGGAGAGCTGGGGGATCGCCTCCTTGGGGTTGGGCGGGTACGGCCGAAAGTTCTTCAACTTCGGCGGCATGTTCAGGGGTCTATTCCGGCTTAACTTCGGGCAGTTCTTCAAGGGGGGGATCGACGCCTTCGTGGGTATTCTGGAGTTGATCTCGGAGATGGTGCGGCTGGTCAGCTTCACCTTCCGTCTATTCGGCAATATGTTCGCCGGCGAGGTGGTGATCCTGATGTTCACGTTCCTGACGCCGGTGGTAGTGACGGTCCTCTTTTACGGCCTGGAGCTGTTCGTTGGCATCATCCAGGCGTTCATCTTCGCCATACTGACGCTGGTGTTCGGCACGATGGCAGTCGCCCACGGCGAGGCGCAGGCAGCCGAAGAGGGAGAGCATAAGGAGGCCGGGGCGGTGGCCCCGGGAGCCCAGAGCTAGAGCAACAGTAAACCAGAAGCAAGGAGGTAGTATATGGAGACGCTTCTCGCCCTGATCCCGCCGGTGCTGGAGGGGGTACGAATGGTGGCCCAGGAGGAGGCCGACGCAACGAAGTTCGCGATCAGCGACGATGGCATCAAGTTCATCGGCGCCGGTATCGCCATGGGGTTGGGCTCGTTCGGCCCCGCTATCGCAATCGGTAATCTGGTGGGCCGGGCGATGGAGGCGCTGGGGCGCAACCCGGAGGCGCAGCCGGTGATCCAGACCAACATGATCCTGGGACTGGCGTTCGCGGAGGCGATCGCCATCTACGCTCTGGTCACGGCGGTGATGATCGGGTTCGTCTTCTAGGCGACCGGTCCGGGCGAGGGCTTAGACGGGAGCTACCGGCATGGTGTTTCTTGCAGAGGGCGGCATCGGAGCGCTGGGTATAAACCTACCCAGCCTGATCGCCCAACTCATCAATTTCACGTTCCTGCTCATAATCATAGGCTGGGCGTCGAAGCGCTTCCTGTTCCCGCTGCTGGACGAACGACGGAAGCGCATTCAAGAGGGGCTGGAGGCCTCAGAGGAGGCGAAGAATCGCCTGGCCCAGACGGAGACCGAGACAGCAGCTGAGCTGGAGAAGGCGCGTCAGGAAGGGCAGGGGCTCATCGGGCAGGCGCAGCAGATGTCCGCCCGAATCCAGGAGGAGGCACGCCAGTCGGCCCGCGCGGAGGGGGAGACGCTGCTGGAGCGGGCGCGCAGCGAGATCCAACTGGAGCGGGATGCGGCTATCGCCGACCTGAGACGGGAGTTCGCCGATCTCACCATTACGGCCGCCGAGCGGGTGATCCGGCGCAGTCTGGACCGAAAGGCTCACCAGGAGCTTATCGAGGAGGTGCTGGCGGAGGCGCCTCAGGGTGGCGATGGGAAGGACGGCCAGACGTGATCCGTGAGATCGCGGCCCGCCGCTACGGCGAGGCGGCGTTCCAGATCGCCCGCGATGGCGGCACGGAGGAGCGCTGGTCGGAGGGGCTGTCGCTTATGGCCGCCATCTTCTCCGACTCTGAGATAGCGGCGCTGATGCAGGAGGCGCGCATCTCCACCGCCGATAAGATGGGGCTTGCGGAGAAGGCGCTTGCGGGCGTCGATCCGCTGGTGCTGAACCTGGCGCGGCTGCTGGTGCACCGAGGCCGTACGGCGCTGGCGTCCCAGATAGCGGAGGCGTTCCAGGAGCTGGTGGACGCGGAACGGGGCATCGCCCACGCGCTGGTGACCACCGCCGTCCCCCTATCCGACGACGAAACGAGGGCGGTGGCCGAGAAGCTGAGCGAGATCAGCGATCAGCAGGTGGTGGTTGAGACGCAGGTGGATGAGAGGATCATCGGCGGCCTTGTCGCCCGCATCGGCGACAAGCTTATCGACGGCTCCACGCGCAGCCGTCTGCTGGCGCTGAAGCGCCGTCTGAGGGAGGCGCGGGCGTGACCGCTACCGTCACGAAGGCCGACGTTGAGCGAGAGCTGCTGGAGGCTTGGGAGGGGCTGGGCTCCGCGGTGGACTCCTTCTCCGATATGGAGCTGGAGCAACCCGGGGTCGTGGAAGGCTGGTCGATAAAGGACCTGCTGGGGCACATCGCCTTCTGGGCAGAGCAGGCGGCTGAGAACATGCAGCTTATCGCCGCGGGCAGGGCGGATGAGGTTCGCCGCCCTAGCGACGAGAAGGCCACCGACGAGTGGAACGAGCGCGAATGGCGGGCACGCAGAGAGCGGCCTCTTTCGGATGTGAGGGAGGAGTGGCTGGATAGCTTTCAGGGTGCTATGCAGGCGCTGGCGGCCCTGCCATCCGAGAGGCTGGAAGAGAAGCTCAAGGGTTACACGGCGCTCAAGCTGTTCGCGGAGGATACTTACGAACACTACAAGGAGCACCTGGCGCACCTGAACGCCTGGCGGCGGGAGCTGGAGACCACGGAGACGTAGGAGGACGATATGGCGGTTCGCTCTGAAGAGATAGCGTCCATAATCCGGCAGCAGATCGAGCAGTTCGGCGGCGCCATTACCGCCGTGGACGTGGGTACGGTGGTGGAGGCCGGAGACGGCATCGTCCGCGTGCACGGCCTGCGCGGGGCTATGTACAGCGAGATGCTGGAGTTCCCCAACAACGTGATGGGGATGGCCTTGAACTTGGAGGAGGAGACCGTCGGCGCCATCGTCCTCGGCGACTACAAGGGGATCAAAGAGGGCGACGAAGTCCGTTCTACCGGGCGCATCGTGGAGGTCCCCGTAGGCGAAGGGCTCATAGGTCGCGTGGTTGACCCGTTGGGCCAGCCCCTGGACGGCAAGGGCCCGGTCAAGTCGGACAAGACGCGGCCGGTGGAGCGCATCGCTCCCAACGTGGTGATGCGCCAGAGCGTCGACACGCCGGTGCACACCGGCATCAAGGCCGTGGACGCCATGATCCCTATCGGCCGCGGCCAGCGCGAGCTGATCATCGGCGACCGGTTTACCGGCAAGACGGCGATCTGCCTGGACACGATGATCGCGCAGAAGGGTGGCGACCTGGTCTGCATCTACGTGGCTATCGGACAGCAGGCGTCCAAGGTGGCGCAGGTGGTGGCCACGCTGGAGGAGCACGGGGCCATGGAGCACACCATCGTGGTGGCGGCCAACGCCGCCGACCCCGCCGCCCTCCAGTACCTGGCGCCCTATGCCGGCTGCGCGGTGGGCGAGGAGTTCATGGAGCAAGGCAAGGAGGCGCTGGTCATCTACGATGACCTCTCCAAGCACGCCTGGGCCTACCGGCAGATGTCGCTGCTGCTGCGGCGCCCGCCCGGCCGCGAGGCCTATCCCGGCGACGTCTTCTATCTGCACAGCCGCCTGCTGGAGCGGGCCGCCAAGCTCTCGCCGGAGCACGGCGGTGGCTCGCTGACCGCTCTCCCCATCATCGAGACGCAGGCGGGCGACGTCTCCGCCTACATTCCGACCAACGTCATCTCCATCACCGACGGTCAGATCTACCTGGAGGCGGACCTGTTCAACGCGGGCATCCGTCCCGCGATTAACGTGGGCCTCTCGGTATCCCGCGTGGGCGGCGCCGCTCAGACGGGGGCGATGCGCAAGGTGGCGGGTGGCATGCGCCTGGACCTGGCGCAGTACCGGGAGTTGGCCGCGTTCGCCCAGTTCGGCACGGCGGAGCTGGACGTCGCCACCCGTCGCCAGCTGGAGCGCGGCCAGCGCCTTACGGAGGTGCTGAAGCAGCTCCAGTTCCAGCCGCTGACCCCGGGCCAGGAGGTGAGCATTCTCTACGCGGGGGTGAACGGCTATCTGGACGACGTTGAGCTGGGCAAGGTGCATGCCTTTGAGGAGGCGTTCCACAACCACATGCAGGGAAGCCACCCGGACACGCTCAAGGAGATCGACGAGAAGAAGGAGCTGACGCCGGAGATCGAGGAGAAGCTGAAGACGGCGGTCGAGCAGTTCAAGGAGAGCGTTCCCTATTAGCGCCAGGGCACGGCGGGTCTTATAACAATGGCTGTTCTGCGTGAGATAAAGCGTCGTATCCGCAGTATCCAGAGCACGGCGAAGATCACACGCGCCATGGAGCTGGTGGCGGCGTCTAAGATGCGCCGCACCCAGATGCGCGCCCTGGCCGCGCGGCCCTACGCGGAGAAGATGCGCTCGGTCCTGGCGGACCTGGCGGAGACGCTCCCCTTTTTGGATCCGGAGACGCTGCATCCTCTCCTGCGCCGTCACGAGGAAGTCAACGCCGTAGGGGTGGTGTTCATCACCCCGGACCGCGGCCTGGCCGGCGGTCTGCCCTCCATCCTGAACCGCCGTATCGCATCGTTCATTCTGGAGATCGAGAAGCCGGTTCGCGTCGTCGCCGTAGGGCGCAAGGGGCGTGACTTCTTGCGCCGCACCGGTCAGAACGTCGTCGCCGAGTTCATCGATATCGGCGACAGGCCAGGCTACGAGGAGTGCAGGCCCATCGCCCAGGTCGTCATGGAGGACTTCGTCGCCGGCCGGGCGGACGAGGTGTACATCATCTACGGCCAGTTCGTGACCACGGTGGTGCAGCGGCCGGAGGTGTATAAGCTTCTGCCGGTGGAGCCGCCGGCCGAGGCCGCCACCTTCGGCGTCGATTACATCTACGAGCCGACCCGTGAGGAGGTGCTGGCGGAGCTGCTGCCGCGTTACGTGGAACGACAGGTGTACGAGGCGACCCTGGAGGCGATCGCCAGCGAGCAGTCGGCGCGCATGGTAGCGATGCGCAGCGCCACCGACAACGCCAACGAGATCCTGGGCGACCTGACCCTGGTGTACAACAAGGTCCGCCAGGAGTCCATCACGGGAGACCTGCTGGACATCACCGGCGGCGTAGAGGCGCTGAAGGCTGAATAGCTAAATAGGGAGGTAGGCGATGGCTAAGGGCACTAAGGGCAAGCTGGTTCAGATCATCGGCACGGTGGTGGATGTGGAGTTCCCGGCCGAGGAGCTGCCGCCGATCTACTACGCTATCGAGATCGACACCGGCAACGGCGGCAAGCTCGTGGCCGAGGTGCAGAAGCACCTAGGCAACAACTGGGTGCGCTGTCTGGCCATGGACACCACCGACGGCCTGCGCCGGGGCGCCGAATGCGTGGACACCGGTGCCCCCATCACCGTCCCGGTCGGCCATGCCTGCCTGGGGCGGCTGTTCAACGTCCTCGGCGAGCCCCTGGACGGCCTGGGGGAGGTCAA
>JADFRV010000227.1 GCA_022561095.1 Chloroflexota bacterium
ATTACTCGACTTACCAACAGCTTTGGCGCCGATGGGGATCCCGCCTGGTCGCCCGACGGTGACCGCATCGCCTTCTACTCCGACCGCGAGGGCAATCGCGGGATATACGTCATGAACGCGGACGGCGCGGCTGTCACCCGCCTCACCGGTACAGGGGATACTGATACTAGCCCGGTCTGGTCGCCTGACGCTGACCGCATCGCCTTCGTGTCCGGTCGCCAGGACGGCCACGACATCTACGTGATGAATGCCGACGGCTCGGGCCTTATCCGCCTCACCCTTGACGTTCCCGGAGCTGCCGTACCCGTCTGGTCGCCCGATGGCCGCCGCCTCGTCTTCGTGACCCAGCGCGCCGGCAACATCGACATCTATATCGCCAATGCTGACGCCTCCGGCCAGGCCCGCCTTACCAGCGATCCCGCTGTGGATAAGTTCCCCGCCTGGTCGCCCGATGGGAGCCGTATCGCTTTCGCGTCCGAGCGCGACGGGAACAGTGAGATTTACGTCATCAACGCCGACGGCTCGGGCCTCACCCGCCTGACGGAGAGCGCGGCCAGTGACGTGCGCCCCGTCTGGTCGCCCGACGGCACGTTTATCGCGTTTGAGTCTTACGGTGATGGCAACGGTGACATATACGTCATGAGCGCCGACGGCTCAGGGCCCAACCGTCTCACCGTTGCCGACGGCGTCAACTCCTCCCCTTCCTGGTCGCCCGACGGCACCCGCATCGCTTTCCAGTCCAGCCGGGACGGCGACGTCGATATCTATCTCATGGATGCCAACGGCTCAAACCTGATCCGCCTCACGGATGACTCCGCGGCCGACAAGCATCCGGTCTGGTCGCCGCTCCCGTAGAATGCCAAAGCTTGGGGCTATCGTGACCCTCACCGGCGCGTGGAGGGACGGCTACGGCCTCGGGTCTACGTTAGGACTGCGCCAAGATAGCGGCCGCGGAATCCGTCAAGGCACGGCATGCCTGGCAGGACATCTCCGCCGTCAAGAACGACCGCATCTACGCCGTCGACCCCGACATCGTCAATCGTTCTGGCCCCCGCCTGGGATGGTCAGTGCGACGCCGATAGTCCCTAACCGTCTGGGAAGCCGAACGCCTGGCAGCCTTCACTATCCGCGACGGGCGTCAGCTTCCAGACGCCGTCCTCCTTTCGGAAGAGGGCCAGGGACATGTATTCAGAGTTGGGCTGGCCGCTAACTTCGCCCACTATCAGCGCGCGGGCGTTGTCGCCCTCGACAGCGACGTTCTCCACGCGCTTGAACCTTAAGAACTGGAGGTTGTCGCCCAACGCGCTCGCCGAGTCCACTCCTGCCTGGATGAACTCTTCTTCGGGGCATCGCTGCCGGAATTCGGCGGTGAACGAGTCGTACAGGGACGGCCACTCTCCTGCAGGCAGTACCTCGATGGAGCGCCGCGCCAGCGACTCTATCTCACGTTCGTCGCTGGAGACTCCCCCAAATACGAACAAAACCAGAACGACCACCACTGCAGCGACTGCTCCGGCAGATACCAAGAGGCCGCCAACCAAACGGAGTCGCCGCCGTTGTCTCGTTGAGGCAGAGGCACGGCGGCGCCGACGGCTGCGACTGCTCTTTTCCTCGGATTCCGTCATCGTCTGTTCGCTCGCGTTATCGGGGGCATTTTAAACCCCCCCCCACGTAGTTAGCAAGCGGCCAACGAGCAGTCATCACCGTAGGTGCCTAGTCCGTGAGGGCGCAAGGTCGAAGGTTCATCATCGCTATTAACTAATTCGGCGCGTCTCCGCCGCAACAGATCGACCGCAGCAGGCTGAGAGCGGCCTGTGCTCGGAACCGACCCTGCCCGAATACTGTCGGACAAGGCCCGACATAGCTGCGGCTTGGTCCGTTAGCCGAGTAGCGCCAATGAAACCACCTTGATAGGACACTACGGTCGTGGCCCGCCGAGCGGCTTCACGATGAGGGCCCGGGAGTGAAGGGACCGCGTCAGCACCCCCGACCGCTCCAGCTCTGTCTCGGTAACCATCCCCGCCGTCAGGCAGGCCTCCAGCTGGTCCGTGTCCACAGCGGACCTCACGCAGCCAGCCAACCGGGGAAAGACGGCGAGGAGGCGCTCAGCGTCATACTCCTTGCGGAAGCGGGCCTCAACATGGACAGCGACACCGCGAGCCTCGTCCACGAAGTGGCCGTGCTCGGTCACCAAGTCCCGCAACCGGTCTCTGACCTCCCTCATGCGCTTCTCCAGCGGGCCCAACTCCCCCTTGAGCTCCATGTACTCGTCCAAAAGGGCCGTCCCGACGTCGATCCCGGTAGAGCGTTCTAAGATCTGCTCTTTCACCATAACTCTGTCCTCCCGTCTACTCGGTGATCGTTTCTTGATTGTCCCGTTGGGCTCGATCGCGCTGCTTCTGCACGGCCGGCCCCCGTGCGCCGTTCTCCAGCGACCGGTGGAGGAATAGGGCGATGCGGTGCTTGCAGGGGTGGCCGCTCCCGTGGCGCAGGTAGTCGGAGCACTCACACTCCCCCTCCTTGACGGTGTAGAAGCGTAGCCCGTCCTCGGAGCCGACCCGCCAGATGTCAGTGCCCAGCCGCTCGATGGGCCGCAGGAGCACGAGGAACGCCGCCTTCTCTAGCCGGCCGGTCAGGTGGGGCCTTCGCATCGCCGCGTCGTTGATCAGCCCCCGCAGCTCTTCGATCGTCCCGATCATGCCACTATCTCTTCGTGCATCTTGTTGCCCGGTTCGTTGCCGTCCAGCACCTCGCCATCCCGCCAGGCGGCCCTCGCCTTTCGGTAGGCCTTCAGCAGGCAGATGATGACGGCGTTCCGCTTAGCTCTCGGGACTCGCTCCAGCAGCACGACGCCGCCGTCATGCCGGGCCCAGCCCTGGCCCCAGCGGGGCTCCTGGGCCCGACCGGAGACTCGCCGCCGCCCGTCCTCCAGGCGGACCAGCGCCTCGTAGTGGGTCTCCGTCTCAGTGATAAGGATCGTCCGTCGCAATTTCCGTAGATCAGACCGGTGCTTAGGCGGGTCACCATGGTCACCTGTCCTGGGCACCGGCTCATCGGTCGATGCGCCGGCCCCGTTTCGCCGTATCTCCATCTCCCGCCGGTAGGCGACCTCGGCGCT
>JADFRV010000228.1 GCA_022561095.1 Chloroflexota bacterium
GAGCACCTGAAGCAGGGTGAAGGCGCCAATGAGGATGGTGACATCGAACCAGAAGTCCCGTGGGAACATCTGTATGAGGTGGTCGGTGGCGGGGTTCAGGAGCCAGAGGTCGTTAGTAAAGGCGAGGAAATGGAACTGGCGCCAGGTATCGTCGAAACCGACGTAGGCCAGGCCACCGGTGGCGCCGATCAGGGCGATCGTGAGTGATGAGCCGTAGAGAAGCGCCTGGGCCAGCACTCGTAAGGAGGCGGTGACGATGAGCGCCACCGCCAGGGTAAGCGTCAGCGCCAGAGCCAGCGCCTGGACGGTGAACAGCCCCCGGAACAGGTCGCGCACGTCGGCCAGGTGGGCGGTCTCGCGGGCGTTAAACAGCGTGCCCTGTTCGCCGTTGGTGTTGGTGACGACGATATGGAGGGGCGCCGGGTTGTCGGCCGTAAAGTAGGATAGCAGCTCCCGGTTGGCGCGGAGTAGCTCGCTCTCCGGGATGCGCGAGACAGCGGCGGCGTTATACTCGCGGACGGAGTAATCGTAGACGCGCACCTCAGAGGCGGCGAAACGGATGTTGGTAGCCACGAGGGTGACCGGCAGCGCCAGCACGAGGAGCGCGAAGACTATAGAGCGAAAGAGGCCCAGCGTGGCCTCCCTTCCTACTAATCGCTAACCGAGTTGCTGATTCAATCGTGATACGGTGCGTTCGGTTTGTCAACGGCTTCGACGACTGGTTATGATGCTTTGGCGATAATTTTCGAAAGGGCGTTCCAATTGAGACCGACGAAGAGAGCTATGCGCACGTTCAACGGGCTGCGAAAGGTCGTGGCCACTCTTCGCGGGCCGGGGATCACCTGCCTGAGGCTTCAGCGGCAGCTAGCCTAGCGCAGCGCCGAAGGCATCGACCGCGTAATCGATTTCCCGCTCAGTGTGGACCAGCGAAATGTAGAACTTAGTCTGCAACTGGACCAGCACGCCGCGATGGATCAGCTCGCGGTTCACGGTCTCCCGGAGGAGCGCATCGCACCCAGGCCGCCTAGTTTCCGAGAACTTCACCGCTGCTATAGGGCCGCTCCCGATGACCGAACCACCGACGTCATGGACTCGCATCTCGCGGGCCAGGCCAGCCCGAAGACGCTCTCCCAGCCCGTGAAGGCGTTCGTAGACGCCCGGCCGCTCTAGCTCGGCAAGGGTAGCGAGCCCGGCCACCGCCGAGATCGGATTCCCGCTGAGCGTGCCGCTAACGTGAACGAAGTTGGGGCTGGAGGACAGGGCAGGATCAGCTAGGGTCATGATGTCGCGACGGCCGCCAACCGCCGACAGGGGAAAGCCTCCGCCCAGAATCTTGCCGTAGCAGACGAGATCGGGCTCAACGCCGTAGTACTCCTGGGCTCCACCGAAGGCGAGACGGAACCCCGTCACCACCTCATCGAATATCAGGACAGTGCCGGCGGACCGGCAGAGCTGGGCCAGACGGGGCAGGAACGCGGGCAGCGGATCGACTGAACGATGCTGGGGCTCGACGAGGACGGCCGCCAGGGAATCGCCGTGGGCTACGAAGGCGTCCTCGACGGTTCCGATGTCATTGAACCTGGCGACCACGGCGTCCTCCAGTACGCCACGGGGGACGCCGCCGCCGCGAGCCATAGTCGGCCCGCGGTGGCCGATAAGGGCCAGGTCGTGGCTGCCGTGGTATGAGCCAGCGAAGACCAGCACCTTGTCCCGCCCTGTGTAGCCGCGGGCCAGCCGCACGGCGTGGAGTGTGGCCTCCGTGCCCGTAGAAGCGAAGCGCACCATCTCCACGCAGCCGGGGATGTCAGCGATGCGAGCCGCCAGCTCCAGGGCCGGACGGTTGACGGCGTGGAACGCTGAACCTTTTGAGAGCTGTTGGGCCACGGCGTCGCACACCCGCGCGTGGGCATGGCCCAGGATCAGGGGGCCGGAGGCGAGCAGGAAGTCGATGTATTCGTGCCCGTGCTCGTCCCAGACACGGCTTCCAGCGCCCCGCTCAATGCAACCTTCTAGGGGAAGAGGGAAGGCAGAGTTGGTCCCCCCGACCAAGACTTCGTCCGGACGAGAATCCGGGGGATGGGCTGCTGTAGGCTTCGCCACCCGGCCGTGCCGGTCCTCGACCCTGGGAACTACCTCAATCATGCCCGCACCTCTTCTGCTTGGGGGAATGGCGATGAAAAGGGGCCACACCCATCGCACTGTGAGGCCTTCCAACGCCTGCGGGCTTAGCTTGCCGGTTCGGGCCGAAAGGCTGGCCCTAGTCGCCTGCCGCAACATTCACCGATTGGGGCGGGCCGCCCGCTCCTCTTTTGGGGGGATTCGGCGTTTACGTTTTACAGATGATAACGCGTAAAGGGCCGCTGCCGCTAGTGGTTCGGCGAGGAAACTTGGAGAAATAGCAAACGAGTTGCGACCTCACGCGCTCACGCCTCGTGCTGCTCCTGCTCTCGCGCTGCTCTAGCCTTCTCGGCGCTGAGGAAGTCGGCAGCGGTGCCTGGAGTCGCGACACGAAGTTCCCTTAGTGTCCACCTACTTCTTTGACTATTTTGGCTAGACGGAGAATAATCGGGGTTACCCCGAGGCGGGCCACCGTATGGGGGGATCGTTCGACCCAGAAGCTAGCCGCTGAAAGGTAGTAGTGATGACGAAGGGACCGATTGCCGTGGTTGGCGCCACGGGCTACACCGGTGGTCGAGTATTGGCTTCGCTGGCACGCCGAGGCGTCTCTGTTCGGTTGGTGGGTCGCAACCTCGAACGGCTAACGAGAGCAGCCGACGGTCTCGAGGGCGCCGAGGTGCGAGCGGTTACATCCTGGGAGGCTGAGCCGCTGGGTCAGGCGCTGGAAGGCTGCGCCGCAGTCATCTCTTGCGCCGGGCCATTCATTCGCGCCGGACGGCCGGTAGTGGCGGGCGCACTCCGGGCCCGCGTACCCTACACTGACTCTACGGGAGAGCAGTCGTTCATCCGCCACGTCTTCGATGACCTACATCGGCCGGCGAGAGAGGCCCGGCTGCCGCTGGTGCCCGCGTTCGGGTTTGACTATGTCCCCGGCGATCTCGGCGCCGCCCTCGCTGCGTCGGAACTTGGGCCCCTGGAGCGCATCGACGTC
>JADFRV010000054.1 GCA_022561095.1 Chloroflexota bacterium
CTATTTGTCAAGCATATTTCATAAGCCTATATATATTCCAAATGCGAATATATATAGGCGGGAAATGTGATAGTAAGGTGGGCCCGGCCTGGTGTCTTAACTAGTAAAGGGTTGCAAGGCGCAACAGGCCAAAAGATAAGGCCAGCGGACTTTGTGCGGGGTCCGCTGGCCTTCACTGTGCCGTCCTTCGGTTTTAACCTGGTGACGACCTTCGAGTACCGAAGGGTTTTAGATGTAGTCGGCGTCTTGGTCGAGCATCGCCAAGGTGTCACTGGTCGCCAGGCGCACGCCCTCGGCAACCTCCTCCTTGAGCTCGGTCAGGTACTCCACCTCCAGCAGGCGCACGAGCTCGCCGGCGTTCATCAGCTTCGGCGGCGTGTCGTGCGGGATGAACGGGGGGACCCACTCGGGCTCCTCGACCGGCGCCACCGTCGGCATGGCGGGACGAAGGATCAGTGGTGGAAGCTCCGGCAGCTCCACCACGGGAGGCACAATCTCGTAGGCATCCTCCGCAGGTGGCAGGCGGACGAGCTCGGTCGGCGTTTCCACGCTCGCCGAGATGCGAGCCGAGAAGCGCGGAAGAACAACGAGAAGCACGACGAGGTGAAGCGCGATGGAGACGGCCACCCCCGCGGCGAGCGCACGGCGAAGTACAACCGGCTGCTGCGCATCGAGGAGGAGCTGGGCGCGAAGGCGCGCTTCGCGGGGCGGGGTATACTGGTGCGGGAACGCGCGGGCGGGTAATCGTCTTACAGGAGTCCAAAGGGGCTCGCGAACAGGAGGAGGTCCCCAAATGCCCATCGAGATCAACAGCGTAGGCGTCCTCGGCGGCGGCGTCATGGGCGCCGGCATCGCCCAGGCGCTGGCCGTCGGCGGACTGAAGGTCAGCCTCCGCGACATCAGCGACGAGCTGATCGAGAAGGCGCGCTCCACCATCGTCGACGGTCGCTACGGCCTGAAGCGCGGCGTGGAGCGGGGCAAGACTACGCAGGAGCAGATGGACGCCGCCATCGCCAACCTCTCCTTCACCACTAACCTGGACGACCTGAAGGACGTGGACCTGGTGATCGAGGCGGTGCCGGAGGACCTGGAGCTGAAGAAGAAGGTCTGGGCCGAGGCGGACGGCGTCGTGCAGCCGCAGGCGGTGTTCGCCACCAACACGTCCGGCCTGGTGGTCGGGGAGATCAACCAGGCGGTATCGGAGTCGCGGCGGCCGCAGTTCATCGGCGCGCACTGGTTCAGCCCGGCGCCGGTGATGAAGCTGGTGGAGCTGGTACACGCCCCCGAGACCGCCGAGGAGACGCTTCAGGCGCTGGAGTCGGTCTGCCAGCGCATCGGCAAGGCGAGCGTGCGGGTGAAGGACGCGCCCGGCAAGTACGGGTTCATCGCCAACCGCGTCTACTTCGCGGCCGTGCGTGAGGCGCAGGCGGTGATGGCGGAGGGGATCGCCTCCGCCGAGGACATCAACAAGGCGATGGTGCAGGGCTACAACTGGCCTATCGGCCCTCTGGCGATGGTGGAGGGTGCGCGCAAGGGCTGGCAGTAGCGGTGCCCATCCACGCCACACCCCGCAAGAACCTAGAACCAAGAACCGGTACGGCGTAAGTTCTGGTAAGAGGGGCAACGGATGAAAATCTGGTCGCTGCTGCCCAGCGCCACCGAGATACTGTTCGCCCTCGGTCTGGGCGAGCAGGTGACTGGCGTCACCCACGAGTGCGACTATCCGCCGCAAGCAGCGACAAAGCCCCGCGTCACGATCAGCTACATCGACTCCGGGCGAGCGAGCGGGGAGATCGATGCCCAGGTGACGGAGCGCTTTCAGGCCGGCCGGCAGCTCTACGGCATCGACGAGGAGCAGCTGCGCAGAGACCCGCCCGACCTCATCGTAACGCAGGACCTGTGCCCCGTTTGTGCCGTGTCGCCGTCCGACTTCAGCGGCCACCTGGAGACGGCCGGCTGCCAGGCAGACATCGTGACGCTGAACCCCAACCTGCTGGAGGACGTGCTGGACAACGTCCTTCAAGTAGGAGAGGCGACCGACCGTCTCCGTGAGGCGGAGGCTCTCGTGGCGTCGCTCCGGGAGCGGATCGACGCCGTCCGCGCGGCAACAGAGGGCGAGCCGAGGCCGCGCGTGCTCTGCCTGGAGTGGCTGGACCCGCCGATGCCGGCGGGGCACTGGCTGCCCCAGATGGTGGAGTTGGCAGGGGGCGTAAGCGAGCCGATAGCAGCGGGTGAGCCCTCGCGCAAGGTGCCCTGGGAGGAGATGCGGGCCTTCGAGCCGGAGATCGTGGTTCTCATGCCCTGCGGCTTCGACGCCCAGAGGGCGGCGCGAGAGTCGGCCTGCCTGGCGCGGCTGGAGGGCTGGTTCCAGCTTCCGGCGCTGCGCAAGGGCCGGGTATACGCCGTGAACGGCAACGCCTACTTCAGCCGCCCCGGCCCGCGACTGGTGGACGGCCTGGAGATGCTCGCACGGGTGCTCCACCCCGATCGCTGGCCGCACCAGCCAGCGGATGGCAGCGCCCTGCCTGCCGCAGGTCCTCAAGCTCGTCTCGCCGCCCGCCGGCAGCTCGAGCGTCGAGAACTGGGCTCCCCGCTTCGAACCTTCGCTGTCGCCATGAGCGAGCCGAAACCACCGAAGATCGCGCCCTACACCTTTCCGGAGCGCTACGAACTGCCCGGCCGCCCGGCGGACGCCTCGCCGACGGTGCAGGACGCCCACCGCCAGACCCGGTTCCTCCTCGCACCCGACCTATCGCTGTTCGAGCGAGCGATGAACCTCCAGCTTGCCGTCGTGGCGGCCTCGGCGAAGAAGCGGAGCCCGGAGACGGCGGCGCTGCTGGGCTTCTGGTCGCGCACGTTCGCCTACCTGTCGGACACCTGCATGCTGCTGAGCCGAGCCTCCTACCCCGCGTGTCCACCGCTGCTGCGCGCCGCCTGCGACTGCATAGCCGCCCAGCGCTCCCTGCTGGCTGATGGCTTCGCCGAATACCACCAGTGGCTGGCCACGGCGTTGGGGAAGGACCGCGAGCACGCGGCCTCGCACATCGAGCTGGGCCGCTATCGGGCCGGCTCCGTGCTGGCCCAGGACGAACGCCTAGGGAGCGCCTACCGCCTCCTCACCGACCTGGCGATGCCACACTTCGGCAGCACCGTTCTTCAGACCGCACCGGACTCGAGCCAGCAGAAGCTGGCGCTCGCCTTCGCCGAGAATCTCTTCCACCTGGGATGGGCGGAACTCATCGCCGGCTGGCTGCTCCTGCTGGCGGGCGCCCAGATAGAGACGGCGCTGGCGGCGGCGGAGTTCGAGGCCGGGGATGCGCTGCGAGAGGATGCGGCGCGGCTGCTCAAGGAGATGAGCCAGGCGCTGGCGAACTCGAGTCGGTGCCGTGCGGAGGAGCTAGGCGACGGGCGGCGCCTGATTCACAACTTCCGTCGGACGGTCAGCGGCGCGCCCAAGCGAGTGCTCTTTTGAGGGCGACGCAGCCCAGCTCACTACTCCCCGCCGTCGGCAAGCATGACATCCGCAGCAGCCGCCGCGGGTCGCGCCTTCGGCACCCCGCCGCCTTCCACCCGTATGTCCGGAAGCCAGTGCAACCAACTGGGTAGGTACCAGTTCAGGTCGCCCAGGAGCTGCATGCTCGCGGGCACCAGCACAGACCGGATGATCGTAGCGTCCAGGATCACCGCTACCGCCATCCCGAAGCCTATCTGCTGCAGCGATACGGTATCGCCCATAGCGAAGCCCGAGAACACCGCCACCATGATCAGCGCCGCCCCGGTGATGATCCCGGCTGTCGATCGCACACCGAACGCCACGGACGCGGCGTTATCTCCCGTCTGGTCGAACCGCTCCCTGATCCTGCTCAACAGAAACACGTGATAATCCATCGACAGCCCGAACAGGAAGGCGAATAGGAACAGCGGCAGCCAAGCCTCGATCGTCTCTGTACGCTGGAAGCCGAAAATCTCGTTCCCCACGCCGTGCTGGAACACAAGAACCAGCAAGCCGTAGGCGGCGCCAACCGACAGCAGGTTCATGATCAGCGCTTTCGCCGGCACCACCAACGACCGGAACACGACGAGCAGCAGCAGGAAGCTGAGACCCAGCACGAACCCGAACACGATCGGCATGTAGGTTCGGATGACATCGAACATGTCCTCGGTCTGGGCGGTAACGCCGGTGACCAGCACGTCTGCATCCACGCCGGCGAACGCCGCCGGGATATGCTCGCTTCGCAGCCGCTTGATCGCGTCGTGGGCAGCGTCAGCGTCCGGATCACCCACGATCAGCGCCGACACAAGCGCGAGATCGCCGGCCTCGTTCGTCTCCACCGTCGCCGCGCTGAACATCTCGTCCTCGTCCAGCGCGGCCAGCAGGTCATCGATCCCCCGTTGAACCGGCTGCGAGCCGACGTCCCCGGCGTCCACCACGATCTCAGCCGGCGAGATAAGCCCGGCGGAGAAATCATTGTCGAGCGTCTCGAAAGCGCGGCGTGACTCCGTATCCTCCGGCAGGGTGCTCACGCCGGCCAGCCCCAAGTTAATCGTGACGAGAGGCGCCGCAACAGCCAGGAGAAACACCACTGTGACGACGGCGCTGATCACGGGGTGAGTCATGACGACGGTTGCCACCCAACCCCAGAAGCCGCCTTCATCCCCAGCGGAACGGCCGCGCCGTGACAGAGGCAATCGCAACGCGTTGATGCGGTCGCCCAGCAGGCTCAGCACGGCCGGCAGCAGCGTCAGCGCCGCCAGAACGGCGAAAATGGCGACGACGATCGCCCCGGTGGCCAGGCTGCGGTAGATGTTCGTCGGCACGATAAACAACCCCATCAGGCCCACGATCACAGCGCCCCCCGAGAAGAGCACCGCCCTGCTCGCAGTCGCCCCTGCCCTTGCGATCGCCTCCTCCTTCACGAGGCCGTTTCGCCGCTCTTCGCGGAAGCGATGGACGATGAACAGCGAGTAGTCGATGCCCAGCGCCAGGCCGATCATCGTGATCATGTTGACAACCAGGAAGCTCAGCTCGAACGCCTGCCCGATCAGCGCCGCCGTGCCCGTGGCCACGACGATGGCGAGGACCGCCAGGATGATCGGGATGCCGGCGGCGACCGCCGCGCCGAACACCAGCAGCAGGATAAGCAGCGCGATAGGCAGAGCGATGAGCTCGCCTTGCTGGAGGTCCTCCTCCGACGCCTCGTTGAAGGTGCGCGAAATGCTCCCAAAGCCCGCGGTCAGGACCTCGAACCCCTCCCGCCCGTTCGCCTCCTCCACCAGGCCCACCAGCGGCTCCACGTTATCGGACGCGTCTTCTATATCGCCCGCGATAACAACGGGTAAGAGCGTCTTATCGCGGCCCGTAGACACCAGGCGTTCATCACCGGTCTCGTAGAAGCTGGTCGCCCCCTCTACCACACCGTCCAGCCCTCGTATCTCCGCCAGCAAGCCATCGACGAACGCCTGGAACTCCGCATCATCCACTGTGGCGCTTGTAGACCCTACGATCACCAGCTCGCGGGCCTGCTCGGGACCCCGCAGGCGCTCCTCCAGGAGCTGATCGGCCTTCACGGACTCCGGTTCGTTCGTGAGGGCAAACTCGGTGGTAAGGACGTCGCCGATGCCGGTGGCCAGGAAGCCGCCGGCCAGGAACAGTACGACCCAGAGGCCGACTACGATCCAGGGCCGGCGCGCGCTCGCCCGCGCAAGCTGTTCGGTCACACGGAATGAAGCCATCTCCTATCCCTCTAGCGCCTAGCGCGACTTGTCATTCATACCTGATTGGTGGGGGCCGGCGAAGACCTCCGGCATCTCAGTCCTGAGCTTATCCAGCATCTCCATCGCCCGGCGCACGTCAATGGCGTCTACCCGGGAACGCTCCGCGGCGAAGAACGAATCGTCCAGCCGTTCGATCTTGTCGATCGCTGCTTCGATCCATTCGATACCCGCACTGCAGTACTTCACGCCGGCGTCAACAGTGAGGTCCCAGAAGAACCCCTCACGATCCAGTCCGAACATCCCGGCGAACTTCCCAATCAAGACACGGCCCTGTTCATGGGCCTCGATGGTCTGTCTTAGCTCATCGGCGCGATGGCGCAGAACCGCGATGAGCCCCTGTTTAGGAAGGGAAGCGCCAAAAAAGACCTTAATCATGAGCGGCTCGCGGACTTGATCGTGCGCCGCAGGCTGGGTTAGCCAATCGGAGAGTTCGCGGGCACCGTCGTCGGTAATTGAGTAGACCTTTCGGTTGGGCTTGTCGGCCTGCACCTCCACCTCCATCTCGACCAGGCCTTCGGACTCGAGCTGTTTGAGGGTGGGGTACATCTGGCTGAGCTCCGCGTTCCAGAAGTGGCCGATGGACGGATCGAATATCTTCTTGAGTTCGTAGCCGGTCATGGAGCCATAGTTGAGGAACCCCAGCAGGGCGTGCTTCAAGGACATCTCTTTTACCTCTCGGTGGAGATACGGCGAACGCAATATATCATAGTATATATATACTGTCAACTGGATATAGCGATGCTTCTATAGCAATCTTATCACGGATTATCATGGGGGGCAGCGAATGTCCAGCGACCGTCTCAGGTTGCGGACGCGTTGGCGATATCTTATCATCTCTCGAGAATACCCGCCTCGATAGAGCCATTCAGTGACGTAGATCACATTTGACGACCGTCGACATCGTTGTCCCCGTCTACAACGAGGAGCAGGCGCTTCCCCGGACGATCCCCACGCTCCGCGACTTCCTCTCGGAACCGGCCTTCCCCTACTCCTGGCGCATCGTCATCGCCGACAACGCCTCCGTGGACGACACACCGAACGTGGGCCGGAAGCTGGCCGACGAACACGGCGACGATGTGGAGTACGTGCGCATCGAGAAGAAGGGCCGCGGCCGGGCGCTGAAGCAAACGTGGCTGGCCAGCCCTATGGACATCGTAAGCTACATGGACGTGGACCTCTCAACCAACCTGGAGGCGTTCCCGACACTCATCGGAGCCATCGCAGAAGGGGAATACGACCTCGCCATCGGCTCGCGGCTGGCCTCGGCCTCACAGGTGACGAGGTCGCTACGGCGAACTGTGTTATCAAGAGGCTACAACCTGATGATCAAGGCGACCTTCTTCAATCGCTTCAGCGACGCACAGTGCGGCTTCAAGGCGGTAAGCCGGCGGGCCGCCCAGCGCGTCCTGCCCCTGATAGAGGACAACAACTGGTTCTTCGATACGGAGCTCCTCATTCTGGCCGAGAAGCTAGGCTACCGCGTGAAGGACGTGCCGGTCTCATGGGCGGAGGACCCGGACACGCGTGTGCATATCGGCAGCACAGTCGCCGAGGACATGCGCGGGCTGTGGCGGTTACGCCTGGGCCGCCCGTGGCGGGGCGTGCCCACCGCCCGCGCCGATAAGGAGTAGGCCTCGCGGTATAGAGCAGGGGCCGCTAGCGTGAGCCGCTGACCGCCGCCTAAGGTCAGGCAGCCAACGGAAGAAGGCGTAGGTCAACGGGAAGGCGGCGAGGCCCACCACCTCGATTCCTATCCACCAGAAGAAGAGCTCTTTCACCACGAGCGAAGCTTAACGGGCGTGCGGCCTCAGTGCTAGCCTGGCACGAGACGGCGCCGTCATCCGCAACGAAGGACGAACGAGGGTAACCTGCCCCGGAGGAAGGTTCAGCGCCAGCCACACCCGCTCCGACCGGTACACACAGCCCTTGATGGAACACCACTAGTCACTGTCCGTGATGCGGGTCAGGCCTGAGCCGTCGGCGTTCATGACGTAGATATTGCTCTTGCCATCGCGGTAGGACTCAAAGGCGATGCGAACGCCATCGGGCGACCATGCGGGGCCCCTGTCGGGCGCGGGGTTATCAGTGAGGCGAGTCTGCCCGGAGCCGTCAGCGTTGGCAACATATATCTCACTGTTGAAGTCGCGGTTAGAGGAGAAGGTGATGCGGCCGCCGTCAGACGACCAGGAGGGCCGCAAATCGTCGCGGGAGGATTCGGTGATGCGAGTAAGGTAGGAGAATGTAACGTCGAAAATGTATATCTCCGCGTTGGAGTCACGCTTGGAGATGAAGGCGATGCGATCGCCTTCCGGCGACCAGGTGGGAGAGCCGTCCCGAAGAGGGCGAACGGTGAGGTTGACCGGGCGAGAGCCGTCAGCGTTCATGATGTACACGTCCGCATCACCAGTTCGCTCAGACTCGAAGACGATGCGCGTCCCATCGGGCGACCATGCGGGGTTCAGGTCGTCTCCGGGGCTGTCCGTGAGCCGATCGAGGCTGGAGCCATCGGCCCGCATTACGTATATCTCAAGGTTGCCATCGCGGAGAGACCCGAAGGCGATACGGGCGCCGTCGGGTGACCAGGCGTAAGGGAAGTCAACCGCGGGGTTATCCGTGAGGCGGGTGAGGCCGGAGCCATCCGCGTCCATGACGTACACCTCGCCGTTGCCGTCGCGATCGGAGTAGAAGGTGATGCGAGTACCGTCGGGCGACCAGACGGGCAGAGCGTCCTCAGAGGGGTTGTCGGTCAGGTTGATGGCGCCTGAGCCGTCAGCTTGGGCGACGTAGATGTCGCGGAAGCGGTTGCTGCGGGAGTAGAAGGCGATGCGACTGGCATCGGGTGACCAAATGGGGAAACCGGCCCAGGGAAGGCTTCTGGTGAGATCAATGCGGCCCGAGATACGGTTGGGGATGGAGATATCGCTGTTGCCGAAGCGGTCGAAGTTGAAAGCCAGCCCCCCCGGGGGCGTACTCGTGTTCCCGCAGGCCGAGACCACAGCGAGACCGGCGGCGATGAGGATGAGCAGGGGAAGCATTCTCATAGCGATCACAATAAAAGGCTATGGGGCGCTACAGCCGCCAGTCAAGTGCGCCCGCTACAGCACCGAGCGATCGCTGTCAAACCGTGAGGCCTCCTCCGTCCCCTTGCGGGCCCAGTTATGGGACAAGTAAACTATAAGTCCCAAAGGTCCCCCATGTTACTCGTTGCCCGGAAGAACCTGTTCAGCGAACGGATCCGCCTGGCGATCTCGGTCGGCGGCGTCGCTTTGTCCGTCTTTTTGATCGGCATCCTGCTCTCCCTGTATCGCGGTTGGGACGAGAAGGTAGGCGAGTACGTGGAGATGGTGCCTGCCGACCTGTGGGTGGCAGCGGATGGGACCACGGACTTCATCCAGGCGGCATCCGCGCTACCGGCGCGGGCTGGCGACCAGCTCGATTTCCTGCCGGAGACCGACATCGTCAGCCCGATCATCACGCGGCCTGTGGGGATGGTGAAGGCGGGCGACGACCCGGATGACGACTTCGACGTTCAGCTTGTGGGCTACGACCCGGCCATCGGCCTGGGCGGGCCGCTGGCGATAGTAGAGGGGAAGAGCCCGCCCGGTCCGGGTGAGATCGTCATAGACAAGGTGACCAGTGACCGTTTCGGCGTTGAGATCGGCGACCGGCTTATCCGTGGCACAGAGTCGCTCACGGTGGTCGGGAAGTCATCCGGGGGCGACTTCGTGTTCACGCAGGTGGGTTTCGTTACCCTGGAAACGGCCGTAGATTTCCTCCGGCTGGACCCCGAATCACAGCGCACGTTCTTCCTTCTCACACTCGGCGACCCCAGCGAGGCTGAGGCGCTGGCGGCGAGGTTGGAGGCCAGCGCTCCCGGCATTGTCTTGTTCACCGGTGAGGAGTTCGCGGACGAGACTCGACAGCGCATACTGGGCAACATCTTGCCCATGCTAATCGTCGTCCTTATCGTGGCGTTCGTCGTCGGCCTGTCTGTGGCCGGCCTCACCATCTATACCGCTACGGTTGAGAAATCACGGGAGTACGGGATACTTAAAGCGGAGGGGTTTACGAACCGCTACCTGTATCGAGTGGTGATTGAGCAGAGCCTAGTGACAAGCGCCCTCGGCTTCGTGTTGGGGGTCAGCCTAATCATCTTCATCGCCCCCTTCGCCCAGGGGCTGGTGCCACAGTTCGTCGTCTTCGTCCGCTGGCAGGACATCCTGGGCATAACCGGGGCCACCCTTCTCATGGCCCTCATCGCCGCCTTCATCCCGGTGCGACGCCTGGCGCATATCGACCCGGTCACGGTGTTCAAGGGCTAGGAGCCATGGACACGCCGGAAACCATCCTCAGACTGGAAGGGGTCACCAAGGTCTACGGCTCCGGCGAGAGAGCCGTGACGGCTCTCTATGAGGTCAGCCTGCAGACCCACGCGGGAGAGGTCGTCCTCGTGATGGGCCCCTCCGGCTCCGGCAAGACAACCCTCCTCACCATCGCCGGCGCCCTGCTCAGGCCCACAAGCGGCACGGTACACGTCTGCAACACCGACATCACCCGGATGGGCGAGAATGCCCTGGCTTCCATCCGCCGTGAGAAGGTGGCATTCATATACCAGAGTTTTAACTTGCTGGAAGCGCTAACGGCGCTGGAGAACGTATCGCTGGTGACCACGCCGGGAGGGTTGAATGGGGCAACGCCACAGGAGCGGGCGAAGGAGGTGCTGGGCACGCTAGGCCTTGGCCAGCGGCTAAATTCGCTACCTAAACAGATGAGCGATGGCGAGAAGCAGCGGGTGGCGATCGCCCGCGCCCTTGCCAAGGACCCCGCCCTGATGCTCGCCGACGAGCCCACCGCCAACCTGGACGCCAAACGCGGCCACGAGGTGATGGAGCTGCTGCGCCAGAAGGCGCTGGAGACGAACAAGGCGGTCGTCATCGTCTCTCACGATCACCGCATCCGGGATATCGCCGACCGCGTGGTGCGGTTGGAGGATGGACGCCTGCAGGCCGAGTCCTGAAGCTTAGGCAGAAAACCCGATCAGGCGCGGCGCCGCAGGATGAGGAACATCGCCACAGCGCAAAGCCCTACCAGCGTTAGGCCGAGAGCCGTGGAGGAACGACCCCGGCGAGTGCCGCTTCCCCCTCTGTAACCTCTGTGCGGCGAGGAGACCGCAACCGCAAGCGAGGGGCGCAGACGTAACCGCGGCAGGGCGATCATCGCAAGGCCGGCGACGGCGAGCGCGGCCCCGACGAGCAAGATCATAGCCGGTGAAGACGAGCCGCTGGTAATAGGAGGCGCGCCGCCTCCGTTCGGCACCTCGCCGGCCGGAATGTTCGTAGCATCGAGGTTGTCATCCGTGCCTTGCTGTTGTTCCTGTTCATCGCTGAGGCCGTCGCCATCAGTATCTGTCGACGATGGCGTGCCTTCAGCGCAGTTGACCTGATGGATGATGGCCCCCGTATCATCGACGATGCGAGCGTAGTCCGAGGGATCGTCGTCACGAAAGATGAACTCCAGTCCCCACTTGAAGACGCCGCCGGCGGAAGGCCCGTTCTGTA
>JADFRV010000229.1 GCA_022561095.1 Chloroflexota bacterium
GCACACCATCGATACGTACGTCAAGATGGCGAAGGAGCTGGTGCGGATGGGCTCTGACTCCATCTGCCTCAAAGACATGGCAGGCCTGTTGCACCCGTACGACGCCTACGAGATCACGAAGCGCATCAAGGAAGCGGTTAACGTTCCCCTCCAGCTCCACTGTCACTGCACCAGCGGCATGGCCGAGATGTCTTATGTCAAGGCAGTCGAGGCCGGCATGGACGTCATTGACTGCGCGATCTCCAGCCTCTCCCAGGGCACATCACAGCCTTCCTGCGAGTCCACCGTCGCCACGTTTGAGGGCACGGAGCACGATGCGAAGCTGGACCTGGAGCAGCTCACCCACATCTCGGACTACTTCGCGGACGTACGCAAGAAGTACGCCGCCTTCGAGGGCAACGTGCGAGTCGATGCAGGGGTGCTCCTGCACCAGGTGCCCGGCGGCATGATCTCCAACCTCGTCTCCCAGCTCCGCGACCAGGGCGCCCTGGACAAGCTGAAGGACGTCCTGGGGGAGATTCCCCGCGTGCGTGCGGATTTCGGCTACCCGCCCCTGGTGACGCCTACCAGCCAGATCGTAGGTACGCAGGCCGTCCTGAACGCGCTGTTCGGCCAGCGCTACAAGCAGGTCACCAAGGAGAGCCGCGCCTACGTCCTAGGTCAGTACGGCGCCTCGCCCGCCCCGGTCAACAAGGAAGCGCAGCGAGCCATCGCCGGGGACGCCAAGCCGATCACGGACCGCCCCGCCGACCACATCAAACCGGAGATGGCCAGCGCGAAAAAAGAGATCGGCGAGCTCGCCACCAGCGAGGAGGACATCGTCTCCTCGGTCCTATTCCCCCAGGTGGTCCGCGATTTCCTGGAGTGGCGGGCCGGGGGCGCCGGCCTCGAGAACGAGATCGTCGCCGCTCTCGCCGCAGCCCTTAGCCACGCGCGCAAGGCCGCTGAGCCAGCCCCCACCGGGACGGACGGCACACGCTCGCCCTGGAAGCAGGCAGGGCGTCAGCGTCTGCTCAGGGGGCGCTGATGAAGATAGTCGTTCAGGGGCAGGAGTTCGAAGTCCAGCCGGGGGAGGACAGCGTGAGCGTGGGGGGCGTCGACTACCCGGTGCGGATAGTGCGCCAGGGTGACATCGTCACGGTCTACGTCAACGAGCGCCCCTATCAGGTGCATCTGCCGCCTGACGCCGCGGCAGAGGGCCCGATAAAGGTGCTGGTGGATGCCAAGGAGTATGAGGTAGAGCTGAAGGGAGCAGCAGCCGCCCGCCGTCCAGTCGGCAGCGCTCCCAAGCGCCCCAAACCTCCGGGTGGCGCCGGGGCCATCACTTCTCGTATGACCGGCCGCATCATCCGAGTAGACGTGGAGCCGGGCAAGCAGGTGAAGGAGGGCGACGTCCTCCTCATCATTGAGGCGATGAAGATGGAGAACGAGGTGCTGGCCCCGGCAAGCGGCACCGTCAAGGAGGTAGCGGTGGCCGCCGGCGCCCGCGTGAGCGAGGGCGACCTGCTGATTATCCTGGACCTGGACTAGGGCCGCCTAGTCAGGCAGCGTGACCAGAGAGGTCGTGCTCTCAATCCCCTCGATCACGCGGATCTTCTCGCCCAGGAGCGGCGGGATCTCCTGAAGGTTCGCCACCTCTATCTCCACCACGATGTCGTAAGGGCCCATCACTTCGTGCATCTCGACTATGCCGGGGACATCACGCATCGCCTCCTTGACGCGTCTCGTCTTACCGGGATCGGTGACCACCAGGACGTAGGCTTTCACTGGCATTGGACGCTCCCTAAATTGCTAACGCGGGGTAGGAACGCCAAAATTATACAACACGTCGTATATATAGACTGGGGGCGCGGAAGACACAGCCAATCTAGAGTGTTAAACTAAGCTTGAGCTTCGCAAATTGATCGACTTTTGTGACCGACCAAAGGGCCGTATCCAGGCCCCTTTCCCAATGAAAACCGCCTGTCATACAATGGAGCGTAGCCTGACTCCCCCCGTCGCGGGGAGCAGAGTATGTAGAGGGAGAACGTGGCGTGGCCAGGGATGATTTTATCATCCGCATAGGCGGAGATACCGCGATAGGCGGTGTTATCAGTACCGGCGAGAACTTCACGACAGCCGCCGCCCGCGTAGGCTTTCAGACTTTCACCTTCCGCACTTATCCAGCCGAGATCAAGGGCGGACACGCCTGGTTTCAAGTTCGTATCTCCAACAAGCCCGTCTATTCCATCGGCGACGGCTGCGACATCCTGATCGCCTTCGATCAGGAGGCGTACGAGCTGCACCGCCCGAACCTGAACGAGGGCGGTGTCCTCATTTACGACTCGGGCCTGGTGCAGCCGGACACGGATAGCAACATCATTTGCTACGGCATCCCCTTCCAGAAGATCGCGCGTGAGGAGCTGGATTTTGTACGCGGCACCAACGTGCTCATCCTGGGGGTGATGGCAGGGCTGTTCGGGCTTCCGCCGGCATCGCTGGAAGAGATGGTGAAGAGCCGCTACAAGCGCCGTGCCGAGCTCATGGAGAAGAACATCCAGGCGCTCTACCACGGATACGAATACACCAAGACCTTGAAGAAAGAAGACAAGTACTGGCTGGGAACCGCCGATCACGTTGCGCGGCTGGTAATGACCGGCAACGACGCCATCACCGCCGGCGCCCTTCACGCCGGCTGCCGCTACTTCGCCGGCTACCCCATCACACCGGCCTCCGACATCCTGGAGACGATGGCCAGCCAGCTACCGCGCTTCGGGGGCGTATGCCTTCAGGCCGAGGACGAGATGGCGTCAATAGCCTCGGTTATCGGCGCCTCCTACGCCGGCACTAAGGCGATGACCGCGACCTCCGGGCCGGGCTTCTCCCTGATGACGGAGCTGATGGGGCTCTCCTCCATGGCCGAGATACCGATCGTCATCGTGAATGCGCAGCGCTCCGGCCCCAGCACGGGCATGCCCACCAAGCTGGAGCAGAGTGACCTCTTCCAGGCGCTGTACGGCGGCCATGGCGACTTTCCCCGCATAGTGCTGGCTCCCGCTTCGGTACAGAACTGCTTCCGAATTTCGGTGCTGGCGTTCGGCCTGGCCG
>JADFRV010000055.1 GCA_022561095.1 Chloroflexota bacterium
AGTCAGGGGCTGTACTTGGCCGCCATCAGCTCTCATTCCCCTGGGAAGGTGAGGCCAGTGGCTTCGCGAAGCTGAGTTCATGGCCGTCGGGATCGGTGAGGTGGAAGTAGCGTTCGCCCCACTCAGCGTCGCGGGGGGTAGAGTCAGGGCCCAGGTCCTCGGCCAGGGCACGTTCGTAGAGGGCGTCGACGTCGGAAACGTAGAAGATGACGCGTCCCCACCAGGACCACTGCCGGTCCTCGGGTTGGCCGATGAGGTTCAGGTACGAGGAGCCGACGGAAAAGCTGGTGAATGGCGAATCCTCGCCCCCGTAGCGGAGGGAGAAACCGAGGGAGCGGTAAAATCGGACGGCGCGAGCCATGTCGTGAGTCGCTAGGGTGACGGCGCTGATGGAGTTGATGGCCGGGGCCGCACGGATGCCCGTGTGCTGGTGGTCTTCTGGACGATCAGGCATGACGGAGAAATTGAGGGCCGGTCTATGATAGCACAGAGGTGCCGCTTCGCCGTGAACGCCGGGTCATGTGACACGAGCCCCCTGACTGCTGCTAGAATGGTTTCTGGTACGTTCAGCGTGAACCTAATGACCGTCAGAACGCCGAATCGTCATGAAAGAGAAGATCGAAAAAACTGAAGTGGAGTGGCGAGAGCAGCTGACCGACCAGCAGTACCACGTCGCCCGTGATGCCGGCACGGAGGCGCCGTTCACCGGCCAATACCACGACACCAAAGCCGTGGGCGTGTACCGGTGCGTATGTTGCGGACAGGATCTGTTCAGCTCTAAGGCGAAGTATGATTCCGGCACTGGCTGGCCGAGCTTCTGGGAGCCTGTCGACCAGAGCAGCACCACACTTAGGACGGACCAAAGCCAGGGCATGGTGCGCACTGAGGTGCGGTGCAGCCGCTGCGACGCCCACCTGGGCCACATGTTCGAGGATGGCCCGCAACCTACCGGCATGCGATACTGCCTCAACTCTGCATCGCTGGACTTGGACAAGCAGGAGTAACCAGACTAGCCTAGCCCATAGTGCTAACTAGAACAGAGGTGACCCGTGGCCCGCGACGCCCTTATCCACCGCGTCAACCCTTACCTGCTGCACGGCGAGCAGTATTACGAGATCTTCTACTCGTACGCCAACGAGCCTGACTCGATTCGCCAGTCTCGCATCGCCCACACCAACATCTACTCCGACCCGCAAGCGGGTGACCAGGTCCTTATCGAGGCGGTCCTCAACGTCATCATGGAGATCAAGAAGAAGGGATGACTAGATGCCGGTCGAAAATGCGGGAGGGAGGGGCCTGGTGCCGCAGCAGCTCTGGCTAGGCGACTTCGCGCTCACCGGCATCACATGCAGCGGTACGGCCCGGGCTCGAGGGGCGTCTCGCTAGCCTAAAGTTGCCTGGCTTGGGGTGAAGTAGCGGTGGAGACTAATCGCGACCTAGAGGCGACCTGGGAGTACCACGAGGGGACCAAGCACTCTTTCCAGAGCCTACGCTCCAGCCGGCACTTCCTTGACTTCGAAAACAAGCCGCTCCCCTTCAAGATCTATCCGGGTCTGGAGCCCATCCCCCTGCCGCAGGGGCTGGAACCTTCCGGCGTCCCCGCGCTAGAGGCGCTAGCGGCCAGCGCCGCCGAGCCAAAAGGCGAACGTCTCCCGGACCTGAAGCTGCTAGCGAGGCTCCTACATTACTCGGCGGGGATCACCAAGCGTATACGCTACTCGCAGGGCGAGATGCTGTTCCGGGCTGCCTCCTGCACCGGCGCGCTTTACCACATAGACCTGTATCTGGTGTGTGGGGATCTGCCGGACCTGGAGGCGGGAGTCTACCATTTTGGGGTGCACGATTTCGCCTTGCGCCAGCTGCGGCGGGGCGACTTTCGGGGCGAGTTGGTGCGGGCCACGGCCGGCGAGTCGGCGGTGGCGTTGGCGCCGGCTATCCTCATATGCAGCAGCACGTTCTGGCGCAACTCCTGGAAGTATCAGGCGCGGGCTTACCGGCATTGCTTCTGGGACAGCGGCACCATCCTGGCGAACCTCTTGGCCATGACCGCGGCCCACAGGGTGCCGGCCCGGGTGCTGTGCGGCTTCGTGGACGGTTGGGTGAACCGGCTGCTGGGGCTGGAACCGCAGCGGGAAGTAGCCCTCGCGCTGATCCCATTGGGCCGCGACAGCCCCACCGGTCAGGCCCCGGACGTCGAACCGCTGGCGCTGGAGACTACGCCGCTCTCGAGGTCGGAGGTAGACTACCCGGCGATTCGGGCGATGCACGAAGCCTCGTCCCTGGCTGAGGAGACGGTGGTAGCGGCCTGGCGAGGCGCTGCCTCTGTGGCTCCGCTTGCCTCGCCTTCGGGTCGGCTGTTCCCGCTACGACCGCTGAACGATAGGGAGGCGCCGCATGACTCCATCGAGGAGGTCATCTCGCGGCGCGGTTCCAGCCGCCGCTTCGCCCGCCAGCCGATCAGTCTGGAGCAGCTCTCCACTGCGCTGAGTAGCATCGGTGGGATCGCGGCCGACTTCACGCAATCGGGAGGCCGGCTTCTGAACGACGCCTATATCATTGTGAACGCCGTGGAAGGCCTGCCCTGCGGTTCCTACGTCTATCACCCGGACGAGGGCGCTCTGGAGCTGCTCCGGGAAGGGGAGTTTCGGGACGAGGCCGGGGACTTGGGCTTAGAGCAAGCGCTCCCCGCCGATGCCAGCGCGAACGTATTCTTCCTGGCGGACCTGGCGCCGATCCTGGAGCGGTTCGGCAACCGGGGCTACCGGGTAGCGCAGCTTGAGGCGGCCATCAACGGCGGCAGGCTGTACCTGGCGAGCTACGCCCTGGGGCTGGGCGCCACCGGTCTAACGTTCTACGATGACGACGTGACCGACTTCTTCTCGCCCCACGCCGAGGGGAAGAGCGCGATGTTCCTGGTGGCGCTGGGTCATCCTGCTAGGAAGACGCCTGGCTAGGCCCAGGGCCGTGTCATGCCGGCCAGCGCTCCTGCCGCCAGGCCATCTCCCAGAACAGCAGCTCGTAGCGGCTGGAGGTGAGGAAGGCGTCCTCCATGCGCCGCAGCGTATCCTCCGGCAGGCCGGCGGCCACCCGATCCACCAGAGAGCGACACCAGACGGCCAGCTCCGCGAACTCCTCCGAGGAGTACATCTCAATCCACTTCGCATATCTTTCGTCCGCCGGCCCCGGGCCCTGGGCCAGGCGCTGCCCTATGTCGGAAAAGCCCCACATACAGGGCAGAAGAGCGGCGATGAGCCCCGAGAACTCGTCCAGGGCGGCCACTCGGAGAAGGAAGTCGGTATAGCCACGCGTGGTGGGGGCCTTCTCCTCCGCCTCTAGTTCAGCGATAGAGATGCCGAACTCAGCGGCGTAGGAGCGGTGGAGGTCCATCTCCACGTTGAGGGTGCCGTGGACCAGATCGGCGAAGCGGCGCATGGAGTCGAGGTCGGGGGCGCGGGCCACGGCCAGGGCCAGCAGGCGGGCGTAGTCGATGAGGAAGAGGTAGTCCTGACGCACCCAGAACTTGAACTTCTCGATGTCCAGGCTGCCGTCCCCGATGCCCTGTACGAAGGGGTGGCTATGTTGGGCCTCCCAAACGGGCCGCGCCAGACGGTAGAGGCGGTCCGTAAAGCGCTCGCTCATTCTAGGTGGAGGCCTCGTACAGGGTATCCCAGTACATGAGCTCGTAGGCCTGGATGAGACGGGCGGCACGGGCCACGCCCCGCGGATCCACGTCACGGTCCAGACCGTCCTGGATGACGCGCAGGGAATCGGCCTCGAACTCAGGGGCGGGAGCAGCGAACAGGTCGAAGAAGGCCACCGCCTCGGATGAGAGGCCGCATTTGCCTTTGAGGGCCGCGCTCATGCGGGCGCAGCTGCTGCCCCAGGCGGGTAGGTTGGCCAGGAAAGCGGCGGCGAAGTCAGCACCGGAGCCGTAGGAGGCCAGCCAGGCAACATAGGCGGGATAGGCCTGACAGCCGGGCCTGGGCTCGTAGGCCCGCAGGTCGTCCTCACTCATCTCGAGCGCCTTGGCGAAGGCGAGGAGGGCGTCCCTGGCCGCGGCCTCGCCCTGCAGCGCCCCGAGGAAGAAGTCGCGGTTGGGGCCGTGGCCCTGGCGGCTGACCAGCAGGGCAACGCTGCGCAGGTCCGAGTTGACGATGTGGTATTGCTCGCCGGCGAAGAGGCGGAGCTTCTCTTTAGTGATCCGCCCTTCCTCGACGGCTAAAAGATAGGGGTGGGCAATGAGCTTATCCTCCACCGCCTTCAGTTGGGCTCGCGTCTCCGCGATCAGTTCACGAGCGTCGGCCACGAGCCACCTCCTCTACAGGAGCCACGTCTCTCGCTGGTGGCCTTGAGCTGACCGAGGAACAGGTGACGGAAGATCGCCTCCCAGATGGCTGTCGCCGTAGCCCTCGGGCTGTCAGAAAATCGCGCGGACATATGCCTAGACCTACGGTGCTTGGCCCTGTCCGGGCTCATCGGGGATCACCAGGGCGATGCTGGCGGTGAAGCCGTGCAGAAAGTTCTGCTCACCCACCGGGCCGATCTCGCCGTTGCAGAAGAAGCCGGCCACGGCGATTGGGCCGAGCAGGTCCACTAGGGTCCGCGCGTCATGGTCAGGCGTCCCGAACAGGCCGACGCCCCGACCGTTGCAGGAGCAGAGCAGCGCCCCAACGGGCTGGCGCGCGCCGAGCTCCTTCCGCGCTCGCTCCAGTAACTCGCGCAGGTCCTCGTCCGCCGCGTCCGGGTCCCGGAGCTGGAACTGGAGCGTCTGGCCCACCCGCGGCAGCGCTCCCACCGCCAGGGTGCCCCTCTCGGGGTCGACCCCCATCAGGTTGCGGATGAGGAAGTCGCCCCGGCGGAACTCGCCCCGATGCTCGTCCATCGCCAGGCCCACCAGGAGGTTTCTCTGCGCCCGCCGCTGCATCTCCGGCGGCAGGGCGCGCAGGGTGTCCACCAGCACCTGATATGCAGGCCGCTGGGCGATGGTCTCGATGATGTGGCCCTGAGCGCCGGTGATGGTCCAGGTCTCGCCGATCGGAGCGGCGCCCTGGGAGACGATAGTGCGGACGGCGTAGGGGCCGCCCAGAGCGAGAGCCACGACGCCGCGGTCGTAGACCTCCCCATTCAGAAACAGGTGAGTGCCGCGCAGTCGGGGGTCGCCGGAGGCGAGCCCGCCCACCAGGGGCGTACCGGGGTAACCCGCGGACAGGCCGTCAAGGAGCGCCTCCGCATCCAGCGTGAACGGGTCGGCGAACAGGAGCCAGGCGCTAGTGCCTCCCGGGGCGACCCCAGTGAGCCGGTGCCAATCCTGGGGAGTGCGGCAGCTCTCCAGCTCTTCCTGGGTCAGGTGAACGGCAGTCAGCTCCGCCCCGGGCAGGGAGAAGGCCAGTAGCGCCAGCGCCGGCTCCCCCTCTATCTCCCTGCCGGCGCCGATGACCCCCTGGCCGGAACAGCCTACGAGGAGGCGGGCGCCGGTGAGCTGGCGCGCCCGGGCCACCAGGTCTGGGAACTCCTCACGGTACTCCGAACTGGCGAAGAGCAGCGCCAGATGCACCTCGTCCTCTCCTGCGAGGAGCGGTATCTGGCCGATCAGGTCGGCCAGTGCCTCCCGCCAATCGGGATGCCGGGCTACGGCTGCTCCGGTCGTCATGGAGCCTCCTCGTTGTTGTTCGAGATGTGCTGGCGGCTCGCGGTTCGTCTAATCAGACGCACGGCTCGATCGTAAGTGAAGTAGTTCCAGGTCCAGTTTACCAGCACCAGCATCCGGTTGCGGAAGCCGATGAGCCACACCAGGTGCACCGTCAGCCATATTAGCCAGGCGATGAAGCCATTCAGCCGAAGGCCGAAGATGTGGGCGATGGCGGCGTTGCGGCCGATGGTGACCATGGTGCCCCGATCCTTGTACGCAAACCGCTTTGGCGGCTTGCCGGCCAGGCTGCGCAGGATGTTTTCCGCCACCAGGGCACCCTGCTGAATAGCTACCGGAGCCAGCATAGGATGCGGCCGGGTCTCCGGGTCGCCCACATGGGCCATGTCCCCAATGGCGTAGACCTCCGGATGGCCGGGCAGACGCAGCGTCTCAGAGACAACGAGGCGGCCGGCCGAGTCCCTGGCTGTGGGCACGGCTTCGGCCAGAGGCGGCGCCCGCATGCCCGCCACCCACATCACGGCGCCGGCCGGGATCATCTCGCCATTGCTTAGGGTGACGCCGTTCGCATCAGCGTCAGCCACTGGCGCTCGCAGACTTATCTCTACCCCCAGCTCGCTCAGTTTGGCCAGCGCCTTGGCCTGTAGACCGGGGGGCATGCCAGGCAGAATGCGGTCGGTGGCCTCCAGAAGGAGGATGCGTGCGCATGAAAGGTCCAAATCCGGGTAATCGTGTGGCAGGACATGCCGCCGCAGCTCGGCCAGGGCCCCGGCCAGCTCCACACCCGTGGGCCCGCCGCCCACCACGATGAGCGTCATCAACTGTCGGCGACGGTCAGGGTCCTCCTCAGCTGACGCCGTCTCGAAGGCGCCCAGGATCTGGTCGCGCAACCTCTCGGCGTCGTCCAGGTCGCGGAGGGCGGAGGTCACCTGCACAACCGAGTCCAGGCCGAAGTAGCTGGTGGCGCTGCCGGCCGCCAGCACTAGGTAATCGTAGCTTATCTCGCCGGAATCGGTAGTGACGACACGGCGCGCAAGGTCCACCCCCGTGACCGCGTTCAGGCGAAAGCGCAGGTTGGGAGCGCCGCGGAGGATACGGCGAATCGGCTGGGCGATCTCTTCCGGCTCCAGCCCGGCGGTGGCGACCTGGTACAGCAGGGGGACGAAGGTGTGGTAGTTGTGCCGGTCCAGGATGGTCACGTCTACAGGGGCGCCACTCAAGCCGCGAGCCACCCTCAGCCCGCCGAACCCGGCACCGACTATGACCACAGACGGGAGCGTCACGACGGGCTCCTGCATGGCTCCTTCCCGCGACGAGCGTGCCTTCGAGGCGGACGATTGTTTATCGGCTCCGGCGTCCGCATTCAATCTGCGTCCGAAGGACGGTCACGCACGATAGTGCCTACGCCGCGCATTCGGGCCACCAGATAGATGTCATCCTCTCGGTACGCGTCCTGGACCATCTGAATGACGAAGCCCCAGATGTCATTGATCTCCTCTCTATCGTCCGTCCCCGGCGTGATCCAGAGGTAGGCATCCTCGTGGTCGTCCCTAGGCGTCTCGAAGTCCAGACGCAGGACGATCCCTGAGAATTCGCGGGAAGCGTCCTCTATGATCCCTCGGGCGACCCGTTCGACGTCCCGGCGTTCGGCCACGGCTATGGCTTAGGAGCGGGCGAGCTTCCGCCCGCCTGCACACCCTCACTCTTGCTCGCGATAAGCTCCACCTCGTTGCCATCCGGATCATCTACGTACATCCCCTTCACGGCCAGGAAGGGATGGTCGCCGAAGCGCACCTCTAGGCCCAGGCTTCGCAGGCGGTCGCTCTCAGCATCGAAATCCTCCGCCGCAACTTCGATCCCGATGTGATGCAGCGGCCGTTGCGTGCGCTCACCGGGGAAGGCGGGAGCGCCTTGGGGCAGCGGCACCAGAACGATCTGCTGGGGCACTCTGTCCGCTGGTTGCCCGGCTTGAAGAAAGACCGCCCCCTGAAGTCGGGTGGGGACATCACCGTCAACCCCAGAAAGTCGCGATAAAAGTGCAGCGACTCTTCCATGTTATGGACCCAGATCACTACCTCCGTGAGGCCCCTAATCTGTGGCATGACGTTGCCTCCGTTCGGACTATTCTTGTCGTGTAACTGGTAGCAAGCGGGGGTCGCAACGGGAGAGAGATATCTGAGCGCCTAAGACCTACGTCTCGTCCTCATCCAGGTTCAGGAACTCCCGCATCGCCGTCCGCAGCTGCTGCCTATGGGCCGGGTTCCCCAGCACCAGTCCGTAGTGGTTGATCAGCTGTGCCGAGGTGTCTCGCCACTCCTGCCAGCAGTCGCGACACACGTTCTCCTGGACCTTCTGCCCGATAGGCCCTCCTATCGGTGGCTGCTCAAGCCCCTCCCGCTCTTGCTCGCATCTGGCACACACGACGTTGGTCGCCACGTCTCCTCACCTCCAACGATTTCATTATCCCACCACCGCTGGGGTGAACATAGCCTTGTGGATCCCGGCCGAGGCGATACCCCTTCGCCCCGCACTAGAAGATTGCGGCTATTCAACCCGAGTACCGGACCTATCCACCACCTTCAGCGAGCGCCCCCGACGAGCCTACGCGATGCAGCCGATGGAGCTTACAGAATCGAGCGACACAGCGCCGGTGGACTGATGTATAATGTCACACCCAGGATCTCGACGGGAGGACGCCCCTTGCCAGATCAGCCGAGGGACCCAGATGACCACGAAGCCCACTCCGATGTATCCGGCGGGCTGGCCAGCCGCGTCCTTCTGGACCGGGAGCACGCCACCGCAACCAAGATGTATCGGCCTCCTCTCGTCGTTAAGGTCCTTTACTGGCTGGCGTTCCAGGCTCCTTTCCCCTACGTTCGGAACGAGCCCTCCCTGCAAGCGGCCAAAGCGCGCCGGACCATCGCCAGCCTGATGACAAAGTTCTGGTTCGGCACCGACCACGTGGCCCAAACCCTCGATATCCGCTGCGATGACAAGGGCTGCATTTTCGTGACCCAGCTTATCGAAGGGCAGGTGCCCAAGGACAAGAAGCGGGCGCGGGCGTTCCTGCGGAAGCTCACACCTCTCTTTCAGGAGGTAGGGCTGCCTACCTGGCAGGTCCTTGCCATGAACCCCAAGGCGACCGGAAACCTCATCGAGACGCCGGACGGAAGCTACAAGATCATCGACCTGGAATCAGGCGTGGTCAACCCGATGATGCCGATCGGTCAATGGATCGACGCCATCAAGGCGGGGTTGATCCCGGTGTTCGACGATGTGTTCGTCGCCAAGACTCGCAAGTATATCGAGGAGCACCGTGACGAGATCGAAGCGGCCCTGGGTCCCGAGGGCCTTCGAGAACTTGAAGGTGCGACCGATGAGTACCAGGACTGTGCCGAGGTGTGGCAGAAGTCTGAGCTGCGCATCTGGGGCAGGCTCCTGCAGCTGGTCCTGAAGGCGGGCTCCGTCATAGTTAAGCCCCTGCGCCGTGCTTAGGCCCCTGCGCCTCTTATGGCCCCCGGCTCTGATCGGGGCGCTAAGGACCGCTTTTCGCCAGGCGCGAGACGGACGCAGGCTTGCGAACGACTGGGCGCGCGGCGCAGTGGAGCGGCTGGTGGAGGAGGGCAGCCTGGACCCAGAGGAAGGGGAGAAGGCACTGCGCAGTCTGGAGGCGCCGGAGACCCTCGCTGTACTGGGGCATCTAGGCGCCCATATCGCTATAAGCGTACCTCTCCGTTTCCCTTTCGGGAGCGTCGCCCGGTTCGGCTGGGTGGTGTTCTTCCGGCTGAGATCGGAGGCAAGGGCGCTGATCAGGCGGGAGCCAGACGAGCAGCTCCGCGGGGCGCGAAAGATCCACACGCTTACGGTGGCGGTGGGATCGGCGCTACCGGGCCTGGGTACTTTCGCTTACCTCGTGGCCGAGCCTCTGCGGAAGAACCGGCCCCTGCTGGCGGTGCTGCTCGACGAGGCGCTGCGGAGGCTGCCGTTCGGACTGTACCGGGGCCAGCACCTGGCGGTGCTCACCTGCTGGCTGGCTTGTTCCGGCCCCGGAGTGGGATCCAGGATGGTCCAGAGTCGCTGGCACTACCTGCGACCGCATCACTTGGTGGCGTGGGTAAGAGACGCTATAGAGAGCCTGCGTCCGCACTGGAAGCTGGTTGGAGGCATATTGGCGGTGAACGCGGTGGGCCTGATCATCGCCGGCACGGCCTTTATCGTGACGGACAACCGGGCAGCGACGTTCGGGGAGTTCGGGCCGATGCAGACGCTGAAGGCCGCACAGCTGCTGCTGGCCGGTGTGGCAGGCTACTACATCTACACCCGCTTCTGGCGACTGCCCCAGGCGGGCCAGAGGGTGGATGCGCCGGGAAGCTTCTTCTGGATCATCTCGGGCATGGGGTTGGTGTGGCTTGGCATCGATGATTACTTCGGCCTGCACGAGCGCGGAGGAGACGTCCTTGAGAACGGTCTCGGCGTGACGGTGCCCCTCCTCAACAATCCGGACGATGTGATCGTCCTCGGCTACGGGATCATAGGCCTCACCGTTGGCTTCATCTTCTTTGGCGAGCTCCTTCGATCTCGAGCTACATTTCCGCTCCTGGCCACGGGCATCGGACTCCTGGTCGTGTCTTTGGCAGTCGACTTCTTCGCACCGGAGGGGTCACCTTCCGGCGGACTTGAAGACCCGACTAACATTATAGGGGCGGGATTCGTGCTGTCAGCCTACCTCGTGAAGCTTCGGGAAGTGTGGAGCGAGCTTCCAGCAGCTCCGGAGTCGACCGCAGTTGGCGGTCTGCCAAGCGAGCCCTAGCGAGGCCACGGCGGCGACGCCCCTCCGGTGCGAGGGTAGCGGCCGCGTACTTGGCTATTTTCCCGCCCTGCTATCATGGCCGTTGGAGCATGCCCACGGATTAAGGATCGATAAGTTGACCAGAAGATGAACGGGGAGCGGGTTCTGCGGGTGGACCTTCATACGCACACCCACTACTCGCACGACAGCATCCTGTCGCCACGGCGCTTCGTGGAGACGTGTCAGCGCAAGGGGATCAACTGTGTGGCGGTCACCGACCACAAGACGATCCGGGGGGCGCTGGCCGTGCAGGAGCTGGCGGACTTCCGGGTCATCGTGGGGGAGGAGATCGAAACATCTGCTGGCCAGGTCATCGGGCTGTTCCTCAGGGAGGAGGTGCGGCCAGGGCTTTCGCCGGAGGAGACGATCGAAAGGGTGCGGGCCATGGGCGGGCTAGTCGGGGTGCCCCACCCCTACGACCGGCTGGGCCTCGCCCTACGGCATGACGAGATAGTGCGCTTCCTGCCCCAGATTGGGTTCATGGAGGTGCTGAACGCCCGCGTACTCTTCCCTGGCATCAACGAAAAGGCCCGGCGGTTGGCCCGGGAGCTTGGCCTGGCCGCCTCCGCCGGCAGCGACGCCCACTCGCCCTGGGAGCTGGGCCGCGCTTACGTGGAGATGCCGGAGTTCGAGGGGCCGGAAGACTTCCTGGAGGCGTTGCGGAAGGGTGAGGTCGTGGGTCGGCCGTCAACCAGGCTGGTGCACCTGATCAGCCTCTACGCCATTCTGCGGCGCAAGCTGGGGTGGAAGCCCGGCGCTTAGCGAAGCGGGCCCCGGCGCGACGTCGTTCC
>JADFRV010000056.1 GCA_022561095.1 Chloroflexota bacterium
GGCGGCGGCGTCCACGTTCCCCTCCGCGAGCCTGAGCAGCGCGAGCCCCGGCTGAGGCTCGCGGCCCAGATCGAGGGCTTGGCAGAAGGCGTCGTCAGCGGCAGGCAGGTCGCCCATACGGAGGCGGATCTCACCGATCTGGTAGAAGGCCTCCCCGGTCGCGCGCAGGTTGAAGCCTTGCAATTCTTCGCGGGCCCGCGTGGCCTCCTCTTCGGCCTCGGCCCAAGCCCCTCGAAGGCGCATGATCTGGGCGTGTTGCACCCGGCACAGCCCGGGGAATCCCGCGATGGACTGCCGGCTGCACCAGCGCTGGGCGGCGTCGGTCCACTCGGCGGCCCGGCGGTAATCGGCCAGCCTCTCGCAGGTAGTGATCATGCTACAGTAGATAACACCGGTGGCGAACGGGCCGAGCTCGCCGCTAACGGCAGCGACCATCGCCTCGTCCAGCAAGGCCATACCCTCGGCGACTAGGCCCTTGGCCACAAGGACGTTGCCCTGGTCGAACAAGCCAAACGCCTGAAGATCGCGATCGCCGAAGCGGCTCCCGATTTCATAGGTCCGCCTGGCGGATTCCAGTGCGCCATCCAGGTTGCCCACTGACATAGTTACGTTGGTAGATATTCTGGCCAGGTGACCGTGCTCCGGGCAGTCCGGCTCAGCTTCCAGGAGACGCACCGCTCGACTCGACCAGCCCGCCGCAACCGAAGGCGCCAGCTTGGCGAAATGGTGGAAGCAAAGGTTGATAGCAACGGAGGCCGCGCCCCGAGCGTTCCCTGCCTCCGTGAAGCACGCGTAGGCGCGCTCTAGCGCCTCGATGCATTTGTCAGTGCGACCGGTCCAGAAGGCGGCCTCGGCCAGGCTCTCGAGGTCCTCCGGCGACAGCTCTCCGGACTCGTCGGTGGCGGTCAGGAGGTCGAACGCCTCCTGCCAGGCGTGGCGCTCAAAGGCATCCCGAGCTTCTTGGAGCGGTTCGTCGGTGACGCTACGCTTACTCACGAGATGGCCCTGGTATTCCAGCCGATTCTAGCCCGGCATGTCGATGAAGTGGCCCAGCTTGTCGCGCTTCGTCTCCAGGTAGCGCCAGTTATGGGGGTTGGGCGCCGCCATGATGGGGACGCGCTCCACCACCCTGAGTCCGTAGCCCTCCAGGCCGGCGCGCTTATCGGGGTTGTTTGTGAGGAGGCGTATCTCCTTAAGGCCGAGGTCAAGGAGGATCTGCATGCCGATACCGTAGTCGCGGCGGTCGGCGGGGAAGCCCAACGCCTCGTTGGCTTCGACGGTATCGTAGCCCTGGGTCTCCTGGAGGGCGTAGGCGCGGATCTTGTTGCAGAGGCCGATGCCACGCCCCTCCTGACGCATGTAGACGAGGACGCCGCGCCCCTCTTCAGCGATGCGCTCCATAGCGAGCTCGACCTGATCGCCGCAGTCGCAGCGTAGGGAGTGGAAGACATCGCCGGTGATGCACTGGGAGTGGACACGCACGAGCACTGGTTCCGGTCCGCTGATGTCACCCAAGACGAAGGCGGCGTGCTCGTCGGCGTCGATGTCCGAGCGGTAGGCGAAGAGGCGGAACTCGCCGTAGCGCGTGGGGACGGCGGTTTCAGCGACGCGGTCAACCAGCCGTTCGCCCTGAACGCGATGGCGGATGAGCTGGTTGACGCTGATGATCTTAATGCCGTGGCGCCTGGCGAATCGCTTCAGGTGGGGCAGCCGCATCATAGTGCCGTCGCGGTTCATCAGTTCGCAGATAACGGCTCCCGGTAGAAGGCCAGCCAGCTTGCAGAGGTCGATCGAGGCCTCAGTCTGCCCGGCGCGGACGAGAACGCCGCCCTCGCGGGCACGCAGGGGATAGACGTGGCCCGGCATCACGATATCGTCGGGCTTCGAGTTGGTATTGCCAAGGACCTGGATGGTGCGTGCCCGGTCGGCGGCGGAGATGCCCGTGGTGACCTCGTGGCGGGCGTCGACTGAGATGGTGAAGGCGGTGCCGAACTGGGCCTCGTTCTGCTGCTGACCCACCATCATCGGTATCCGCAGACTGTCCAGGCGCTCCCCGGCCATCGGGACGCAGATGACGCCGCTAGTATGTTGGAGCATGAAGGCGATGGCCTCAGGGGTGACGTGCTGGGCAGGCAGAGTGAGATCGCCTTCGTTCTCCCGATCTTCGTCGTCGATGATGATGACGAAGCCACCGCGGCGGAACTCGTCGATGGCCTCTTCTACGGTGGCCAACGGGGAGCCGCTGCGCCGCTTGGCGCGGCGGTGTTCATCGATGGACTCTATCAAGGCGGACCTCCTCCCGAGAGATCGGGTCCCCAGATGCCCGGGGTACCCGTGCTCTATCTACGCCCGCTAACGCGCCCTATCAGAGAGCATCTGCCCAACGTAGCGGGCGATTATATCGCTCTCCAAGTTTACACTATCGCCAGGTTTCTTACGAGTTAGGTTGGTATGCTCCTGCGTGTATTGCACCAGCGAGACGCTGAAGGAGGTCTCATCCTTGGCGACGACGGTGAGGCTGGCGCCGTCCACGGCTATGGGGCCCTTGACGATGCAGTGGCGGAGGATGTCCGGCGGCGCCTGATAGCGGGCGATCACGGCTTCCCCCTCCGGCGTGAGGGAGAGGAGGGCGCCGGTGGCCTCCGTCACGCCACGGACGAGGTGCCCGGACAGGGGATCGGAGAGGGTGAGCGAGCGCTCCAGGTTCACGGCATCGCCCGGGCGAAGCTGGCCCAGGTTGGAGCGGCGGTAGGTCTCCGGCATGCAGTTGAAGTGGAGTGACTCCCCGTCCATACGCGCGACGGTGAGGTCAACGCCGTTGATGGCGATGGAGTCGCCCAGGTTTGTACCGGAAAGGACCTCCTTGCAGGCGATGACGAGACGGCCCTCATCAGCCTCACGGACGGTCCCAGTCTCTTCGATGATGCCGGTGAACATGGCGGGATTAGGGTACAGGAAGCAGGGATAGGGGACAAGGAACGGAAGCTGAAGCTAGACGCAATCCTCCAGCGGCCCGGGATAGTCCCCGACCCGCTGACCGAGGCGGCTGCGCTTGGTCGCGATCTCGCCGATGTGGAAGTAGTGGTGGGCGCAGATACGCAGGAGAGCGTGGCGCAGGCCAAGGCCGGCCTCACGGAGTTGGGCGAAGGAGCCGTCATAGGGGATTACGAGGTCCAGATCGCTCTCGCTCAGCCCCTCAAGGTGCTTACGGGCGGCGTCCCTGACCTCGTGGACGCCCGCCTCAATTGCCCGCCAATCATCGGCGACGCCGCTGCCGCCGGCACGGAAGCGCGCCTGGCCGATCAGCTCGTGAGGGGTCAACCGCTGGAACCTGACGTTGATCCAGGCGTCGACCTGATTGGCAACGTGGGCGGCGGTCCAGGCGGCGGAGCTACCCCTGTCCAGGGGTCGGATCGCCTCGGCGGGGTCCAGGCCGGCGAGGACGCGATCTGTGTCCTTCCACGCCTCGAACAGGAGCCCGACGAGCTTGCTTTCGGCCACAGGCCTACCGGCTGCGGGCGATGAAGTCTACGACGACGGCGGCCAGCTCCGGGCCCTTGTCCTCCTGGAGGAAGTGGCCGGCGCCGGTGATGGTGGTGTGAGGCTGGCCGGCGGCGCCGGGTATGAGTTTTTGTAAGGCGCGGTCGCCGCCGCGGGTGACGGGGTCGGAGTCGCTGAAGGCGGTGAGGAGCGGCTTCTCCCAGCGGCGGAGGGCTTCCCAGGCCTTGCGATTGGGCTCGGCGGCCGGGTCGTCGGGGGCGGTGGGCACGAGGGCGGGGAAGACGCGCGCGCCGGCCTTGTAGCTGTCGTCGGGGAAGGGAGCGTCGTAGGCGGCGATGACCTCGGACGGCAGATCGGTAGCGCAGCCGCCCTTGACGATACCGCCGATGTGGAACTCCGGCGTCTCCTGAGAGTAGCGCTGCCAGCGGAGGAACGCCTCGTTGGGCGGCCGGTCGCCGGTGGGGAGGCCGGTGTTGGCGGCGACGATGCGGGCGAAGCGGTCTGGGTGCTCTGCCGCGAGGCGGAGGCCGATGAGGCCGCCCCAGTCCTGGCAGAACAGCGTGGTATCGCGCAGGTCGAGCGCCTCAACGAAGGCGCGCATCCAATCGACGTGGCGCTGATAGGTGTAGTCTTCACGCCGGGCCGGCTTATCGGAGCGGCCGAAGCCGACGAGGTCGGGGACGACAGCGCGGTGGCCGGCGTCAACGAGGGCGGGAATCATCCTACGGTAGAGGTACGCCCAAGAGGGCTCGCCGTGCATGAGGAGGATGGGGGCGGCATCCGGCGGGCCTTCGTCCAGGTAGTGAACACGCAGGGTGTCGCCGTCGCCGGAGGGAACCTCTACGTAGTGGGGCTGAAATGGGAAGCCGGGTAGATCGGCGAAGCGTTCGTCAGGGGTGCGGAGGGCGTCCACAGTGTTGCCTACTCTAGCAGTCACGCGCACACCGGTCTAGACAGAGAACGCTAGTCGGGCTTGCGGGCGAGGAAGGTCGCGTAGTCCAGGAACGCGTCGGCGGCGCGGCGCTCCAGGGCGATCTGCCGATCGATCTCCTCAGCGAGGGCGAGGTCCTCGGGGTCGCTGGAGGCGCGGGCCTCTTCGGCGACCGGGAGCATATGCTGGTGGTAGTGGTCCCAGGCGGAGCGGTCATGGGTGTGTACGTCCGAAACGGCGAGCCCCTGCGCCGCCAGGAGGGCGGCGTACTCGTCTCGCCTGAGGCGGGGGTTGACCTGCGCGACCCAGCCCCATTCGGGGCCCAGAGGGCCGTCAGGCTTCTCGCGCCAGACGACATCTGAGACGATGACGTGGCCGCCGGGCTTGACGGCGCGGGCCAACTCAGCGAGGCAGGGCTCCAGTCCGACGATGGAGGGGGCGCCGATGCAGTAGGCGGCGTCACAGACCGCGTCGCGTACCGGAACTTGCTTGCCGTCGGCGCGGAGGACGGTGACGAGGTCGCGGAGGTTCCAGTGCCAGGCCTTGGCGGCGGCGTAGTGGATAAACGGGTCGTAGAGGTCGACGGCGAGAACACGGCAAGCGAAGCGGCCAGCGAGGGTGCAGGCGGTCTCGGCCTTGCCGGCGGCGACGTCCAAAAGGAGGGTCTCCTCAGCGGGGTTGACCGCCTCGGCGATGAGCTCTACTGTCTCGGCGGCGCCGGGGGTGAGGTACTCCTGCTTGGCGTAGGTGCGCAGGTAGTCGGTCATCGGCTCAGGCGATGATGGAGACCGTATCGAGCACCTTCATGCCAAGAGACCGGTCCCCGCTCAGCGTCGCGTTCGCGCTCGCCTCGTCCTTGCTGATGCCCTTCGTGAACAGCCGCCACGCTGTCTCCTGGTCCATGACTACGACAGCTATCGGCTCCACGTCCGCATCCAGGTAGAGGCCCCACTTACCGTCTCCGCGGACGAGGGACCACTCACCCCCGGCGTCTCCGGAGATGGCTAGTTTCACTAGAGCGCCCTCCGGGGCCAGGACGCCCCTGAACGTGTGCGGCAGCGCCCTGACGAACGTGTCGAGGACGGGGGCGAAGGCGCGTGACTCCTTCAGGCCTGGCTTCCCGACGGCGTCCCGTATCTGCTGCTGGTGCAGCCAGCGCTCGGTATACTCCCGCGCGATGTTGAGCCAGACGGGTGCTGGCTCGGGCCCAGCCCAGGACACGGGCTCACCGACCTCGAACAGGTTCAGCGACTGGAAGTAGCGCTGGGTCTCCTCGCCCGTGAACCGGAGGAGGTCGCATAGGAGGTGGGGGCTGATCCTGCGCGTCGCCCGCACCCAACGTTCGTTGGCCTCGTTGATGAAGGCCAGCAGATCCGCTTCGAAGTCGCGGCCCTCCTTCGGGACGAAGGCAGCGCCGCTGAAGGCGTCGCGCCCCCGAGACAGCTTGCCGATATCGTCGCCCAGGAGGTGCAGGGCGACGTCCTTGACCGACCAGCCGGCGCAGACGGTCGGCCTGCTCCACTCCTCTTCCGACAACCCGGAGAGAAGTTCGAGGAGCGCATCCCTTTCGGCGGGGAACAGGTCGACGACGAGGACGGGGTCAATCGGCTTCATGTTGGCCCGAGGCGTTTACTCTTTAACGTTCGGATAGTCCGGGTAGCCCGTCACGAGTAGGTCCTCTCCCAGGCGGTCTACGGTTATGTCGCGTAGGCGCAGGGCGTCCGCCATGCGGTAGGCGCCGCGGCCGGCCACGGCGGCGGGGGCGTCCTCGGCGCCGACGACGATTGGCGCTATGACGGCATGCAGCTTGTCCACCAACCCGGCATCGAAGAACGAGCCCAGGATGACGCCGCCGCCCTCCACCAGCAGCGAGAGGACATCGCGCCCGGCCAGCTCCCGCAGCAAAGCGGTGAGGTCAACGCGCTCGCCTTCGCTGGCAAGCTCAAAAACCTCTGCCCCGGCGGCGCGCAGAGAGGAGCTCCAGGGTTCCGGCGCGCCCTCCACGGTGGCGATGAGGGTCTTGCCCGGCCCACCCAGGACGCGGGCCATGGGCGGCGTGCGGCCGCGGCTATCGACGACGACCCGCAGAGGCTGGCGCTCCGCATCCTTGCCGCCGGGCCGCGCCGTGAGCAACGGATCGTCCACAACGACGGTGGAGGAGCCGACGAGGATGGCGTCGGTCTTCGTTCGCAGATCGTGAGCCCAATCGCGGGCCTCGGGGCCGGAGACCCAGCGGGAGTCGCCGGAGGCGGCGGCGATACGGCCGTCCAGGGAGGCGGCGAACTTGGCGATGACGAACGGCATCCCCTTCGTACGGTGCTTGATGAACGCCTCGTTGATGCGGCGCGCCTCGGCCTCGCCCTCACCGGCGCGGACGGCGATGCCGGCGGCCTCCAGCTTGCGACCGCCGCCACCCTCGACCTGGGGGTCAGGGTCGGCCATCGTGTAGTGAACCTCGGCGACGCCAGCCTCGATTATCGCGTCGACACAGGGCGGCGTACGACCGAAGTGAGCACAGGGCTCCAGGGTGACGTACATTGCGGCGCCGCGAGCCGACTCGCCGGTCTGCCTGAGGGCGACGACCTCCGCGTGGTCGCCCGGCGGCGGCTGCGTGAACCCCTCGCCCACGATCTCGCCGTCCTTGACGATGACCGCGCCGACGCTGGGGTTGGGGGAGGTGGCGCCCAGGGCGCCGCGGGCCAGATCAAGGGCGCGCTGCATGAAGTCGCTGGTTCCTTCGGCTCCGCTCAGGGCAGGCATGGCGCTGGTATTATCGCATGGCGTTGCGCCGGGCGTGCTAGAATTGCGGCCGGATGCAGCTAGAGGAGGCAGGCCATGGCCAAAAGCGAGACCGTGCAGCGTGTAATCCAGTCGATCAGAGAGCACCGCCAGAAGTTCGAGCGGTTCTGCCGCTCGCTGAGCGAGGAGGAGCTGGGACGGCCTGTGCCGGAGAGCAGCTGGATCGTGAAGGACTTCGTCAGCCACCTTGGCGCGCTGGACCCGGAGATGGCCCGCTCGTTCGAGGCGGCGGCTGGGGGACGCCCGGAAGAGGCGTCGCGCACGGTCGAGGGGCTCCCGTTCGACCTTGACGCCTTCAACGACGCGCGGGTGGCGGAGCGGCGACAGTGGCCGCTGGACCGCATCCTGGAGGAGGCGACGCGGTACCGGGCGGCGCTGATCGAGACGCTGGAGCGGCTGACGGACGAGGAGATCGGTCAGGTATTGCACTTCCGCGGGGACGCCAAGCGGAGCGCGGCGGACCTGCCGCTGAGGGTGTTCCTGCTGGGCTGGAGTCTGCACGACCCGATCCACGCCGCGGACATGCTGAAGGCGCTGCCCCAACGGGCGAACGACCCTGAGCTGGCCGCCTGGGTCGATCATCCCGTGGTGAAGGGCTACCAGCAGGCGATGTCCGGGCCGCCGCGGCGCTAGCGGCCTCCGCCCTCGCGGAAGTCCTGGAAGATGCGCGAGGGCGTGGGGCCGGTCTGTCCCTGGTACTTGGAGGCGAGGCTCTCCGAGCCGTAGGGCCGGTCCACCGGCGTGGACATACGCAGGAACGATATCTGGGAGATCTTCATCCCGTAGTAGAGCGCTATCGGCATCTGCGACTGGTTGGACAGCTCCAGGGTGAGCTTCCCCGTCCAGCCGGGGTCGACGTAGCCGGCGGTGGCGTGCACCAGCAGGCCGAGACGCCCAAGCGACGACCTTCCGTCCACGCGGGCGACGATGTCGTCGGGCAGGGTGACGGACTCCAGGGTGGAGCCGAGCACGAAGGTGCCGGGCTGGATGATGAACGGCTCTTCGTCTTCGATGGTGACGAGCTCCGTGAGGTCATCCATCGGCTGGCGGACGTCCACGAAGGGGCGTCGGGTGACGCGAAAGATGCGGAAGACCCGGTCCAATTGCAGGTCTATAGAGGCGGGCTGAATGTTGGCCTCGTCCAGCGGCTCGATGACGAGGCGGCTGGCGGCCAGCTCCTCCTTGATGGTGCGGTCGCTGAGGACGGTCAAGGGCGGGCTCCGTAGGGCGGGCCTGCCTGCCGGCAGGCAGGTCTGTCGGAGATTGTATCACCGTCCGGAGCGGAGCGGCGAATAGCCGTCCTGTAACAGGATAGACCTGAGAGCGTTGTAACGGTTGGAGGCAACGAAACCATCCTATTTAAGATATGAGAGAGGAAGTCGCCGCCACGGACGTAGCGGCATCTGAGCCGTACGAAGCGGAACTGATAGGCCGGGCCAAGGCACGGTCGTCGGAGGCGTGGACGGAGATATACGAGACGCACTATCGCGCCATCTTCCGCTACGTGAAGGCCAGGGTATTCGAAGAGGCCACGGCGGAGGACCTCACTTCCGCCGTGTTTGTCGGCGCGTTGAAAGGGATCGACTCCTACAAGCACCGAGGGCGGCCCCTGCTGGCCTGGCTTTACCGCATAGCCCGCAACGTGGTGGCCAGCCATCAGCGACAAACGTTAGGGTCACGCGCTGAACGCCTGAAACAGGGCTTGGACCTGCCGCGACGAGTGATCTGGCACCTAATGCGGCGGTCGCAGCCAGGCGAGGCGCAGGACGGAGCGTACGACCTTACGTCCGTGGCCACCAGTGAAGGCGACCCGTCGATGATGGTCGACAGGCTTGACCTGCGTGACGCGCTCGTCAAACTGCCTGCGAACCAGCGAGAGGTAGTGATCCTGCGGTTCCTCGTCGGCCTGAGCGCGCAGGAGGTGGCCGAAGTCGCCGGGAAGAAGCCTGCCGCCATCTATTCCCTTCAGGCGCGGGCGCTGCTGGCGCTGCGAGAGCAGCTCAGATAGGAGCGCGAACAGATTTCGCTGCCGCGACGAATTTCGGGCGGTGGAACGATAGACCTAATGAGAAGGGAAAACACCGTAACAATGGACAACAAGCTGCGAAAGATACTGACGGACTGCATCGGGGACATCGAGACCGGCGCCGTCGATATGGAGGGCTGTCTGCAGCGGCACCCAGACCGGGCCGCGGAGCTGCGGCCTCACCTGGAGCTGTGGAGCGGCCTGAACGCGGCAGCCAAGGCTCAGCCCAACTTCGGGAGCCAGCAGCGGGGAAAGCATCAGCTACTGGGCGCGCTGGCGGACATGGAGAGAGGACAGGACAAAGGACGGATGATACCGGCCTTAGCCAAAGTAGCGGTGGTGATGGTGGCCGCTGCGCTGCTCATAGGGGGCGCGGCAGGCGCTTCGGCGGCGCTGGGCGGGCCTGACGTAACCCACGATGTCCTCGCGGGAATAGGCCTCAGCAACGCATCGGACAACGGCAAGCAGCACGCCAACGACAACGCCTTCCAGGGCTCTGACAACGCCGGCCAAGGGATCGAGAACGCATCTCAGACCGGCGGGGACAACGCGAACGAGAACGCGTTCGAGGGCGCCAGCAACGCTGAAGGCGCTGGCGCGAACGCCGCCAACGGCGAAGGCTCCTCCGACGACCCGCCTCATGGTTCGGACTCAGTGCCGGACAACGCGAATGTCCCAGAGTCGGTGCCCGTAGACCCAACGCCATAAAGCAATCGCTTCTATTGCCTCGCCAGGGGCGAACACGCACTGCGTGTTCGCCCCTTCCTCTTGTAGCTCACACCGTGCCGGCATCGCCAGCATCAGGCCCGGCATCCATAGCATCCGCTAATCGATCGCGTAGCTCACCTGCACGCTGACGGTTATCTCGAGCTGGCCGGGGCTGATAGGCGTCTCGACATCCTGAGCGAGCTGAGCGGCCCCGAAGAACACCGGCGGCGGGCCGCCGCCCGAGGACTCGCTGATGGCGATGGGCTTACCGAGATCGACTTCCGCCAGCGCCGCCAGCTCCTCCGCCTTCGTCTTGGCGTCGGCCATGGCGAGAGCTCGGGCCTCGCTCTGCAGCGCGGCGGCGTCCTCAATGCTGAAGGTGACGCCCTGCACCCGGATCGGGTCGCCGACGGCGTCAACAGCGTCGTCTATCACCTCGCCTACGCGGTCGAGGTCGCGAACCGTGACGGCGAGGATGCTGGTGACGCGGTAGCCGCGGATGACCTGCTCCCCGCTCGGGCGGAAGTCGATTTCGGGATCGATGCTGAAACGGGAGGTGTGATAGTCCTCCTCCGCGATGCCGTTCTCTTCGAGCGAGGCGATGAGTTCGGTCACGAGCGACGCGGCGTCGTCGCGGGCCTGACGGGCGCTGTCTCTGACGGTTGAGACGCCGAGGCTGAGAGAGGCGATGTCCGGCGCGGCGACGGCGATCCCCTGGCCGGAGACGCTGATGCCGCCGGCGTCATCGCCGTTTGCCAGGCGGGCAGCGAGAGCCTCCAGAGAGGAGCTGCCGGAGTCCGAGGCGGAGCCTGCGTCGGAGTTAGAGTCGCCGCAGGCCAGGGCCAGGACGCCTACCAGGGCCAGGGCCGTGAGGACCAGGATGAAGGGCTTGAGTCTCATTACGTCACCTCTTTCTCCCCGCGAAAGCGAGGGCCATGCTAGCGGCGACCAGGACGCCCAGGGCCGCGGCCAGTCCGATCTCGGCGACCGTGAGCGCGTCGATGCCGCCGTCGGACGGGGTCGGTGCAGGCGTCACGGCCTCCTCCGGCCCGGGGGCAGGGGGCTCAGCAACGCCGGTTATACCCGGCTCTTCTGCTCCGCCAGCGGCCGGGGCTTCCGCCTCATCCGCAAAAGGCGCGCCGGCCTCCGCCTCCATCCCGTCCTCGTCCGCCAGGCGTTCCATAGCCGTCTGCGGCGCTTGGGTCTCTTGGACCCCCCCGTTACCACCGATGTCGGCAAGGTCGACGACGAGAACGGCGGCCAGGGCGGCGGCCAGGCCGGCAGCGGCTATGCGG
>JADFRV010000057.1 GCA_022561095.1 Chloroflexota bacterium
AGACGTTGGATGTAATCTCTTTCTTGGGATACCACACCACCCAGCCAATGAGCCTGGACGGGAGCGCTCGCGGGAGACCTGGAGAGAGATGAGCTATCGGGAGCGGCGGTGCGCACTGCGGGTGGCACGGCGGTTCAGCGTGTCGCTTCGGGAGATGTTCGGAGGTGATCCCCATGGGCGATAACTACGACTGGGTTACGAGTGAGATGTTTGCCGAAAAGCTCGAAGAGTTGGTGGGGAAGATGTCAGCGGGAGAAATACTCGCGGTGCCGGGTGTCTACGAGGCGCTTTCAGAAGAGCTCAACAACGCAGTGCTGGATTCGCTGCAAGAGGAGAGACGATGAAGAGTCACGAGAAGCGCAACGGCACGACGATCCGCGTAGAGTGTACGGCCTGCCCCTGGACACCAGGAGCGGCCGAGGCGATCCCGCGCGTGGTGCTCAAGGTTGCGATCCACGACATGATGGGCGTCGCGATGGCTCACGCTTGGGAGAATGAGGGGCACGCGACGCGAGTGGTTGTCGATGGTCGATGGCTCACGCGCCACGTGATGAGGAGACGAGGAGAGGTGAACCATGGATAGCAGTATCAAGGTACGACTCAAACGCGCACTGAGGGTTACAGAGAGACAGTTACAGATCGGTAAAGACGGCTGGCTCACGAATGGGCATTTCGCGATCCATCGCGGGGTGTTGATCGCGCAAGGTCTCAAGCTCGGAGAGATCGATAGTGACGAGAACGTGCTGAGCGCGATGGGCGTCGACGTGAAGCATGATGACGGTGGGCCCAACTGTAGCAAGCTCAAGCCAAAGACTAACCTTGTCGAGTTGGAGATTACCCGGATGTCGTGGCAAGAGCCAGACGTAGGCACCACCGTCGTAATACAAAGTGGCACGGACGGCTTCTCTGTTTTCGTGCAGTTGGTGTACTTGCAACTTCTTGCCGATTCACCCTACGGTACCAAGATGGTAGCCGAGGACGCGTGGTCACCGCTAATGCCGAAAGGTGAGCCGTGGGATGGACAGTTTATTGTCATGCCGATGAAACCACCCAAGGGTGTAGCTGATCGATACGTACGACTTGGCGAGAATATCCTTGACTTGGAAACAGGGGTTGCGAGAAAGGGAGTGGACGCTTGAAATTCTGGGGAGTAGTCGCCCTCATCGTGGGGGCGGCCTTCATGCTGGTGAAGAAATACGGGAAGCGGCTGACGCGGTATCGTCAACCGCCACCGCCTCCGTTGGGAAGGAAGAGGAGGAGACCATGGCGGATAGGATGAAGAGGTACCACGTGACGTGGACGATCGAAGCATATGGAAACAGTCCAGAGGATGCGGCTCGCGCGGCTCTGGCCATTCAACGAGATCCATTGTCGTTGGCTGTGGTGTTCGATGTTATGCCGCTTGATCGCATCGGTGTTACGGATCCAGATACACACGGATCGTCGTCACAGGCAACAACGGTTCGTGTAGACCTTGGTCCGTGGCCTCCGAAGGTCACGAAAGGGAAGAACTGTGAGCACTGTGGTGCGCAGGACGGTGTCCACCTCAGGAACTGTCAAGAGGCGTAGGATGTTCCTAGACCGACTCGACGCGGGCCGCTTCTTTGCGCGCGTGCGCACCTTCGACATCTCTTGCCCAAGGTGCTCGCGCGTCGCCTGCGTCCGGCGTCAATCCGTGTCACCCTCGTGGGACCCGGCTACGTCTCGTTGGCAATGCACCGGCTGCGGCCTCGTCCTCGTCCTTGGGATCGTCGCCTGGCCTCGAAAGGGTGGTACTCAGGCTGCTCCCGTCGACCAGGTCCCGACGTGGAAGGAGTCTCTCGGTATGCGAACTGAGCTCCAGGGTTCGTTTGTAGACGACGCCAAGGGGAATCGAGAGCCAGTAAACGTGGTCCTTCGCGAGGGGTGCTCTTGCAAGGATGTTCGTGGCCGGCGGTGGATCGACGAGGACTGTCCAGTCCATGGGTACTCGTTGAGGGAGGAATCGGACTCGAAAGCAGAGCCGCGGTGGATGAGGCAGAAGCGACAATGGCTCGCGGGAGAGGAGGGCGGGAGGCTGTCGGCCGCGGCGATGTCGAAGGAGTTTGAGGAGGACGACATCGAGAACGAGGAGGAGATCGACGATGGAGGAGAGGAAGGAGAGGGAGAGTGAAACACTGGGTTGGTCGCGGGAGTGAGGAGAAAGAGGAGGAGGAGGAAGATGTCTTCCTCGGAGGCGCCCCGGCGACGCTTGGCCATCGGTCTGACCCACGCCCGCCGTTACTCTTCGCTGGACCAGAAGCGGTCCGGGTCGAGAGCGATCAGCGTGGACAAGTGGGCGGCAACGTCTCGCTCCGCGTCGCCTCGCAGCCGGAAGGCGCGGGCCAAGAAGAAGATGAAGGGAAGAGCGATGGCGGCGACCACTGCGGCGATAATGTAGATAACGAGCGATGAGACGCCGTCCCCGTCCTCCTTGCCCTCCAGGCCCTGGGCTACCGCTATGACGGCGCCCGTACCCGAGCCTATGCCGAGGATGGCGACGACGCCCCCAGCGTACTGAAGCAGGTTGCGGTTGTAGCGCCGCGCCCGCTCCTTCGCCAGATGCCAGCCCTGCAGCGCGGGCACGAAGTCAGGATGTCTCTGAGTAGTCTGTCCCTCTGGCATATCGTTCGACCCCCTATGGTCAACTTTTAGGAACCTCATCTTGCCCTGTTCAATAACTTTTGTCAACCTATCGCTGCCGCCGGCGTCACGCTCAAGGCAGATGATTCGACGGGCTCATAGTGAGCGACGGCAGACACGGGTGCTATACTTGGGTTGCCGAGCCCGCCATAGCGGGCAGGCCTAACCTTAGCCTCGGAGGTATAGCTGTGCGCGGGCGCGACCTGCTATCTATCGCTGATCTTTCGCAGGAGGAGCTGTCGCGCGTGCTGGAGACGGCTCGCGCCCTGAAGGACAGCGGCCCGCGAGACCTCCTTGCGGGGAAGACGCTGGCGCTTCTGTTCGAGAAACCTTCGTTGCGGACTCGCGTTTCCTTTGACGTGGGTATGAGACAGCTTGGAGGCGATTGCATCTACGTGTCGCCGGCGGAGGTGGGGCTGGGGACGCGGGAGCCGGTGGAGGACGTGGCGCGGGTGATGAGCCGCTACGTGGACTGCATCGCGGCGCGTACGTTCGCGCAGGAGACGGTGGAGCAGTTGGCGCGCTGGGCGGACGTGCCCGTGATTAACGCGTTGTCCGAGGGCGAGCACCCGTGCCAGGCGCTGGCGGACCTGCTGACGATACTCGAGCACAAGGGCCGGCTGGAGGGCGTTAGCCTGGCGTACATCGGCGATGGGAACAACGTGGCGCGGTCGCTGTGTCTGGCGGCGGGGATGATGGGGATGGAGTTCCGTATCGCGGCGCCGGAGGGGTACGAGCTGGATGAGAAGACGGTATCGCGGGCGGGGGAGCTGGCGCGGGGGTCCGGGGGCGGTATCGTGTGCGTACGGGAGGCGAAGGAGGCGGCGGCGGGGGCGGACGTCGTATATACGGACGTGTGGGCGAGCATGGGCCAGGAGGAGGAGGCGACGCAGCGACGGGAGGCGTTCGCGGGGTATCAGGTGAACGCGAAGCTGATGTCGCTGGCGGCACCAGAGGCGATCTTCATGCACGACCTGCCGGCGCACCGGGGCGAGGAGGTATCGGCGGAGGTGATCGAGGGTGCGCAATCGGTAGTGTTCGATCAGGCGGAGAACCGGCTGCACGCGCAGAAGGGGGCGCTGGCGCTGATTCTCGGGGAGGAGAGCGGCTAGCGTGGGTCTCTGGGACACGATAGGGGACGCGCTGGGGCGGTTCGAGGCGGCGAGCGTCATCGACATCTTCACGATCTCGATTCTGATCTACCTGGCGCTGCTGCTGCTGAAGGGGACGACGGCGATCGCGCTGCTGCGGGGCATCGTGATCGTGCTGGTGGGAGCGGTGATCCTGGCGTCGGTGCTGGATCTGACGGTGCTGGACTGGCTGCTGAGGAACTCGTTTCCGGCGATCCTGATCGTCGTGCCGATCATCTTCGCACCGGAGATACGCCGGTTCCTGGAGCGGGTAGGGCGCACAGGACGCTGGCCGTGGCCGGGACGCCCGCTGTATGAGACGGTAGTGGACGTGGTGGCCGATACTGTCCTGAACCTCTCGACAAACCGCCACGGCGCGATCATCGTGTTCGAGCGAGAGACGGGGTTGCAGGACTATATCGATACGGGCGTGAAGCTGGACGCGGCGCCGTCCACGGGTCTGCTTGAGGGTCTGTTCTATCCGAACTCGGCGCTGCACGACGGGGCGGTCATCCTGCATGAGGAGCGGGTAGCGGCGGCGGGCTGCACGCTGCCGCTGTCAGACCGCACGGGCCATGAGCTAGCGGGTCTGCGACACCGGGCCGCGATGGGGATCTCCGAGAGGACGGACGCGGTGGCGGTGATAGTTTCGGAGGAGACGGGGGGCATCTCTGTGGCGGCGAACGGAAGGATGATTTCGCGCCTGGACGGGCCGCGCCTGCGGGGCATCCTGCGGAGCCTGCTGGTGCCGGCCAGCGAGTTGGACCGGCCAATACGCCGTCGGCTGCCGGGCCTGAGTCGCTGAGGGAGCGGATAGAGCTATGGAACGGCTGAGGCAGCTCTTAAGCGACGTGCCGCACTTCCTGCGCACACTCGTCTGGCCGGTCGCGACGTCTGTCCGCGGTAACGTGGGGCTGGCGTCGCTCTCGATAGTGCTGGGGTTCGCGCTGTGGATATTCGTGACGGATACGGAGAACCCAACGCGCTCCGGCGTCCTGCCGATCGAACTGGCGGTGGAGTCGGTGAACGTGCCGGGAGACCTCGCCTTGTCGGGGTCGCCGGTCAACGTGCGGGTGAGGGTGGAGGTCGCCGACGACGTGTGGAACACACTATCGCTGGCCGATTTCAAGGCGACGTTGGACCTGGACGGGCTTCAGGCGGGCACGTACGACCTTCCGGTGAGAGTGGAGCCGCTGACGGGGCGCGGCGGCCTGCGGGTCACGGAGGTGATACCGGATACGGTGGCGGTAGAGCTGAAGAGCCTGTTCAGCAAGTCGGTGTCCGCATCGGTGAGCCTGGAGGGAGCACCGCCGCCGGGCTACGAGGCGAGTATTCCCGAGCTGGACGCCGAAACAGTGCTGGTGACCGGAACGCAGGACAGGGTGACGCTGGTGACGCAGGCGGTGGCCAGCCTGGACCTCAGCGGACGCACAGAGAGTCTAACGCAGGCGGTACGCCTGGAGCCCCGGGACTCACGGGGGTTCCTAGTGGAAGGGGTATCGCTGGAGCCCAGCGTTATGAACGTATCGGTCCAGATAGAGCAGACGCAGTTCAGCCGTGCCTTAGTCATCTCTGCTACGGTGGTTGGTACCCCTGCAGCCGGGTATGACATCGTCAGCCTCTTCGCCGACCCGCCCGTCATTACGGTGTTTGGGCCTCAGTCTTTCGTAGGGGAGACGGCGACGATCCGTACGCAGCCAATAGACATAACAGGCGCTACGGAGGATGTGATCCTCACAGTGTCGTTGGACCTGCCGAGGGACGTGAGCGTCAGCGGCGGGACGAGCGTCACGGTGACGGTCCAGATCGAGCCTGCCCAAGGGAGGCAGACGCTGGGCGTGACGGCGGTGATAGTGGGGCTTGACCCAGATTTGAGCGTGAGCGGGCCGCTGCCGCTGGTGGAGGTGGTGCTGCTGGGAGAGCTGCCCGATCTCCGGGAGATACGGCCCAACGACATCGCCGCCACCATCAACCTGACGGGGCTGAAGGAGGGCACGCATACAGTCAGCGTGAGCGTCTCCGTCCCCCCTGAAGCGTCGGTAGCGTCCGTCTCGCCCGAAGAGGTCGAGATCACCCTGGAGCCGAGGTAAGTGTGGCGCGCGCCAGGGTCCGCCCCTCCCCGGCAGGAAATATTACAGGCAAGCCCGTAGTCGCCATCGTAGGGCGACCCAACGTCGGCAAGTCCACGCTGTTCAACCGCCTGATAGGCGGCCGTCACGCTATCGTGGAGGACATCGCGGGGACGACGCGGGACCGCCTGTACGGAGAGGTGCAGCTGGGCAGGCTCTCGTTCGCCGTCATCGATACCGGCGGGCTCGTACCGGCCGCGGACGAAGGCTACCCGGCGCTGATCCGGCTTCAGGTTGAGACGGCGATGGCGGAGGCGGAGGTTATCCTGTTCCTGGTGGACGCTGTCTCCGGCTGCACGCCCGCGGATGAGGAGATCGCGCAGCTCCTGCGGCAAACGGACAAGCCGGTGCTTCTGGTGGCCAACAAGGCCGACAACGACCGCCGCCGTGAGGCCGCCGCTGAGTTCTACGAGCTTGCGATGGGCGACCCCATCCTGGTTAGCGCCTATCACGCCATTGGCGTGGGCGATCTCCGCGAGCGGCTGGAGGAGCTGCTGCCGCCGGTGGAGCCGGAGGCGCCCACGGAGACGCTGCGACTGGCTATCGTGGGGCGGCCCAACGTCGGCAAATCGGCGCTGGTGAACGCGATCCTGGGACAGGAGCGGGTGCTGGTGAGCGAGGAGCCCGGCACCACGCGCGATGCGGTGGACACGCCGTTCGAATACGGAGGGCAGGAGCTGGTGCTTATCGATACGGCGGGGATCCGCCGCCGCGGCAAGGTTACGCGCGGCATCGAGAAGTACAGTGTTATGCGGGCGCAGGAGGCGCTGGCGCGGGCGGACATCGGGCTGCTGGTAGTGGACGCATCGGAGGGGCTGACGGCGCAGGACCTGCACATCGCGGGCTACATCGCAGACGCCCATAAGGGGCTCATCGTGGTGGCCAATAAGTGGGACCTCGTGGAGGACACGGAGGAGAGCCGCGAACGGTTCGCGAGCAGGGAACTGCGCCGGTTTCGGTTCGCGCCCTGGGCGCCGCTGGCGTTCGTATCGGCCAAGACCGGCTTGAACATCGATGGGCTCCTGGATCTGGCGCTGGAGGTCCGCGAGACGCGCGGGCAGCGGGTGCCCACGCCGGAGCTGAACGCGGTTATCCAAAAGGCGGTGGCGGAGCACCGGCCGCCGTCCAAGGGCCGGCGGGCGCTGCGCATCCTGTACGTGACCCAGGCGGAGGTGAACCCACCCACGTTCGTGTTTTTCGTGAGCGACGCCAGCCTGCTACACTTCTCGTACAAGCGCTACATGGAGAAGGCAGTGCGCAAGGCTTTCGGGTTTGAAGGGACTGCCATCCGGCTCATCTTCCGCAGTAGGGGCAGCGGCTGATGCTGCTAGAGTTTGCGGCGGTCATCGCCATCTCGTATCTTGTAGGGTCGATCCCATCCGGTTACATCGTCGGGCGAGCGCTCAAGGGGATCGACGTGCGCGAATTCGGCAGCGGCGCCATCGGGGCGACCAACGTGATGCGCACGCTGGGCCGGGGGCCGTTCCTGGGCGTGCTGCTAGCCGATGCGCTGAAGGGCTACATACCGGTTCTCGTCACCTGGTTCGTGTTCGAGTCACACGGCCTGCAGGTGGCGTCCGGCCTGGCAGCGGTGCTGGGCCACGACTTCCCGCTGTACATCGGCTTCCGGGGAGGCCGCGGGGTGGCGACATCGTTCGGTGTCTACGCGGCGCTGGCGATGCCCGTGAGCGTTAGCCTGTTGGCGGTGGGGTTGTTCATCATGCTCACCTTCCGTTACATGTCGCTCATGTCGCTTGTGATGGTGCCCCTGGGCGCATTGGTGCTGCTTGTGTTCGCGATACTCGGCGTCGGCGACGACTACACGTACACGAAGGCGGTGTTCGGCGCCTTCGCTACAGCGCTGGTGCTGGTACGGCACCTGGGGAACATCCGCCGCTTAATTCAGGGCACCGAACCGAAGCTGGGCGAGGGTGGTGACCGACAAAAGAGGGCCGTGCCAGGCGGCTGATAGGCGAACTCTCAATCCCCGTTGTAAAATGACTGGTGTGGGCCTCAACTCTCACACCGCCGCGATTATGGAGTTCGTAAGCTATCTGGACGGCCTTAAGGACCCGGCCACGCAGCTGAGCGTGACCGGCCTGCAGCACCTCGACGCTCTAGAGTCCGAGCAGGCCGAGGCGTTCCGCTCCGCCTGGCCTGCGATCGACCTTGAGCGTAGGCGGCAGGTGATCCATCGGCTTGTAGAGCTGACGGAAGACAACATAGACCTGAACTTCGACACGGTGTTCTTCGCGGCGATGGAGGACGGAGACGCCGCCGTCCGCTCCGATGCGGTACGCGGCCTCTGGGAGTACGAAGAGAGCAACCTGATTCCGCCGCTGTTGCGCCTGCTGGAGCGGGACGAAGAGGCGGAAGTGCGGGCAGAGGCAGCGCTAGCGCTGGGCCGGTTTGTGCTGCTCTCCTCGCTAGGCAACCTCCAAGAGCATCAATATCGGAAGGCGGAGCAGGGGTTGCGCCGGACTATCGAGGATAAGCTGGAGGTGGAGGAGGTACGAGCGAGGGCGTTGGAGGCGATCGGCGCTTCCTGCCAGCCCTGGGTGAGCGAGGCGATCGAGGAGGCTTACGGGGGTGAAGACGTACGCCTGAAGCTCAGCGCCCTGCACGCTATGGGGCGGAGCTGCGAACCGCGCTGGCTGCCGACGCTAATAGACGAGCTGGCGAATGACGACCCCGAAGCACGCTATGAGGCCGTCACGGCTCTCGGCTCCCTTGCTGACAGGAAAGCGGTGGCCCACCTGGACCCGGTTCTGTGCGATCCTGACCCGGAGGTGCAGGAGGCTGCTATCATGGCGCTGGGACAGATTGGCGGCAGCGAGGCGAAGGCGCTGCTGCGCCCGCTGCTGGGGGACTCCTCGCCCGGCGTACAGGAGGCGGTAGGCGCCGCATTAACGGAGGCCGACTTCGCCATCGATCCTCTCTCAGCCGAGTATCGAGTTCAATGACTCGCAAGTCAGGTAAGATGCCGGTAGAGCGAGCAGTATCGGCGGGCGGTGTCGTGCTGAGGGAGGGGGCCGCGGGGGCGGAGGTGGTGATCTGCGGTCGTGACTCGGATAACGTCTGGGGGCTCCCCAAAGGGACGCTCGACGAAGGCGAGTCGCTGCGGGAGGCGGCGGTCCGCGAAGTGAGCGAGGAGACCGGCCTAAAGGTGGAGATAGTGAAGAAGATTGGCGTCGTCGAGTACTGGTTCTCCGCTGACGGCGTCCGCTATCACAAGTGGGTGCATCACTACCTGATGCGCTCCACGGGCGGCCGCACCGCGGACCACGACGCGGAGCACGACCGGGTTGAGTGGATGCCTGTGGACGAGGCGATAGGAAGGTTGACGTTCGACAACGATAAGAATATGGTGCGACAGGCGATGTCCAAGTTGAAGGGAGCATCGTGAGCGGATTTCCGCGCGACGACGTCATCGTCCGCAGCCGCAGGACGGTAGTCCGCCGTAAGCGGCTGGCCGACGCCGCCGACGAGTACGCCTGGCGCAGCGACGAGGAGCTGGCGCGCTTCGACGCCTCCAACCCAACGCGGATCCCCTTCCCGGACTACCAGCGCAACTGGTCGTTCGATATGCGGTTCACGGACACGGCGGGGCGCTCCTTCGCAGTGGAGGACGAGAACGGCCGGCACATAGGCAACATCATGTACTACAACCACGACGCCGACCGTCGCGAGGCCGAGCTCGGCATCAGCATCGGCAGGCGGGACTGCTGGGCCCAAGGGTACGGCAGCGATGCGGTGGCGGCGCTGGTGGCTTATCTTTTCCGCACAACCGAGCTGCAGCGCCTGTACCTGCATACGCTGGACTGGAACGAGCGCGCTCACCGCTCTTTCCAAAAGGCAGGGTTCACGGAGTGCGGCTCCTCCTGGCGCAACGGCAACACGTTTCTGGTCATGGAGATCCGCCGCGAGTGGGCGAAGGCGGAGGCCGAGCGAGGGGTGCCGGCCTAAGCTAGGTCAGGCTGCCGGCCACAAGGGATTGCTCAACTACTTCCGGCCGTAGGTAACGGCATGTACAGGCGTAAGGTCAAAGGAGCCGACGTTACGGAAGCCGTGCTTGCCAAGCAGATCGACGAAGGCCTGAGTCGGCAGTAGCTGGTCGTCAATGAGCGCCTCAAAGAACTGAATACCGCACATGACGCGCGCGGGCACGGTGCGGCAGCCTTCCGTCGAGTCCGGGAAGGGGAAGTCAGAGATAACGAAGTAGCCATCAGGCTTGAGGGCACGGAGGACGTTGATGGTGGTTTTGTCGATATCGCGGCACTCATGCATGGAGACGTTGATGAGGGCCACATCGTACTGTTCGTTGTCGTTGATCTCCTCCAGCATGCCGCGGGTCAGGGACACTCTGTCCTGTAGCCCGACCTCTTTAAGCCTGTCCGCGACAAGCTCCAACGAATAGGCATCGCCGTCCAGGCCGACAAAGGTAGATTGAGGGTAGGTCTGCGCCATGCGTATCAAGCCGACGCCGGCGCCGCAGGCCAGCTCCAGGATGTGCGCTCCTTGATCCAACCGATCGGACAGGCCCGGAACGCGGGCGAAGCCGCCGGGGATGAGACGAGTATAGAAGGGGCGAGCGGTCTCGCTGACGCTTTGGATGAAGGTGGGGCTGCACTGATCCCACCAGATGCGCTGGCCGGATGGGAGGTTCTCCGCAAAGAGATCGAAAATTTCAGGCTGGACCATGATTCCGGGTATGCCGCCGATGTAGCCTGGGAAATCGCGGTCGAGGAGCAGTTTGTCAACGTGAGGCGCCAGCTCGAATGCCTGGTCTTCGCCCGACTCCAGAATCTCAGAGGCGTAGGCGGCACGGCACCATACCTGGACGTATAAGGGGTCTAACCCCGTTTGCTTGGCCAAACCCTCGGCGGTAACGCCCTGGGGATGGTTGGCGATCTCAGCCAGGAGGCCCAGACGGAGGCCTATGTCCATAGTCCTTACGCCAACGTATCCGGCCACCTGGGAGAGCAGTTTGCCTGCCTGCTGCTGTGTCGCCTGCTGTATCTCTTCAGGGGATGGCTGAGTCGTGAGAAACCTCCGATATACGATAATCTTGTCTTTGGTAAGAGTTCCGGGCAGCCTCTAGGGTTAAGCCTGGGAGACCGGCCGGCCGGGGAGATCGAGGTCCGGCGGGGGCGGTGCGGGATTCTCCACGCCGAATAGCAGTTGGGTGGGTACCAGGGAGACGAGCTCCGCCAGCTCCCACTTGCCGTCCTTGGTGATC
>JADFRV010000230.1 GCA_022561095.1 Chloroflexota bacterium
GAGCACCGAACGCCGGTGCCCGGCCTCTACCTGGCTAACATGAGCCAGATCTACCCCCAGGACCGAGGCCAGAACTACTCCATCCTCCTGGGCGAGACTATCGCCGAAACGGTAGCCGCGGACCTGGCCCGGGCGCAGGCGGCGCACTACGCAGTATAAAGCCCAGACCGCTACCGGGAGCCGCTGACCGCCGCCTCCCGAGCGGGCATCCGGTAGATCGTCACGCCCTCGTTCTCGAACACCGGGATCATGAACTCCCGGAACTTCCCCAGGCCGTCTCCTCCGTACTTCTCGCGCTCCAGCCGACCGACGTAGACGTACTCAACGTCGTACTTGTCCAGAAGCGACCTGGCGGTCTGGACGTCCGTCGTGGTGTAGATCGTCTCCACTTCCTCTGGGCGCTCCGTGAACGGTGTGTCCGAGCCGTCGGAGCTGGGGCGGCCACGCCACTGCAGCTCGTGGTTGAGCCAGCCGATGACGGTGGGGAGGCCCGTGCGGGAGGAGATCCGGCCAGAGTCGCTGAAGTCGCCGCCAAACGCCTCGAGGATCACGGGCACTCCGGAGACGTTTTCGTTCAGCCACTCTATCGCTTCGTACTCCATCGGCTCGCCCTGCTGCACGTGAACCAGACCGTTCAGGCTCTGATCGTTACGGAACCCGTCCGTACGCTCCAGGGCGACCGTGACCGGATAGACCAGGGCGAGGCCGAGAATAGCCACGGTCGCGCCCAGCCAGCCCAGACGCCGCCAGACCTGAGGCCGCGACGCGTCTCGCGCCGCGGCGGCGGCGGCGTAGGCGACGATGGAAGCGCCGGCGACCAGTAACCCCGGCGTGGCCGTCCACCAGCGTGAGTAGAGCGTATCCCAGGGGTCAAGGGCGACGAAGAGGGTGTACGCCACCCCCAGGACGACACCCGAGCCGGCCAGCCACTGCCCGGACAGCATACCCAATCGCGGCCGCGGCGGACGCCAGCCCAGAGTGAGCCTGTAAAGCCCGAACCCGGCGACGATGCTGAGGATGAGCCAACTCTGCAGCCAGAACCGGAAGACGGTGTTGCCCCGCCATCGGAGCGGGTCGTTCACGAAGTAGAACTCCGCGCCCAGAAGCATCATAAGCGCGAAGCCGGCGAGGAAGAAGGCGAAGAGCTGGCCCCCATCCCGCTCGTCGGGTGGCCTGCGGAGCTGATGGAAGAAGGCGAGGCCCACAGCGGCGATGGCCAGGATCAGCATGAGCACGGTGACCAGGCTCACTCCACGCTCCCAGAGCTCGTCCCCAAGCTGGTCCAGACTAGGGTCCGCGACTACCTGCCAGTCGAGCGGGTTCCATCCCAGGTCCGCCGATAGCTGCGTCAGCACCAGGAACGCCCACACCGCGATGGGCAGGGCCCAGAGCAAAGCGGAGAGAACGAGCAGCGGAGGCTTGAGGATCTCGCGCCGGCGGCTGTAGACGTACACGGCGACGAAAGAGAGGCTCGTCCACAGCAGAGGCGACCAGAACAGCAGGAAGTGCAGCGGCCGCGTGGACTCGGAGGCGGGTGGAGGTCTATCGCTGGTCATCGCTGTCTCGGTAATGCTCAGGCCATCGGTCTCGGCGTTGAAGTCGAGATAGAAGGGGAGATATAAGAGGACCATCGCCGCGCCGACGGGCAGGGCGAAGCTGGCGCTGTCCAGGATCATTCGCAGTGGACTGCCGCCGGTCCGCCGCCAGTTGGCGAGCATGACCGCGGCCAGGATCATCAGCGTGACCACGGGGATTGTCCAGACGTCCGTGAAGGCCGCGCCGCCCATGATCAGAGCCAGCAGCAGAAACCGTCCGGGGTGATGCAGCACCCAGAGGGCGTCCAGCCTCTCCGCCCTCTCCTCGTTCCCCGGCTGGCTCTCGTCACGCGCCCCCAGGACGATGCTCAGCGCGATTGCGAATACGGTGATGAGCAGCGGCATGACCAGCACGTGGGGGTGCAAGTCCCCGAACTGGAAGCTGAAGAAGGGGAACTCCTGGATATCGAAGCCGGAACCTATGCGGGTGGCCCACCACCACCACCAAAAGCGAGTTGGATACCAGGCCTCGCAGTCGCCGGGAGCGGCCGCGCAATCGTAGGGGCCGTTCAGGCCGGAGATGCCGACCACATCGTAAAACCCCGTGGAGCCGACCCCATGGCGGGCCAGCAGCTCGAACACCCCCGCCAGGTTGCTCACGATGAGCATCAGGGCGGACGCGGCCAGGCCGAAGATCACCGCCCTGGGAATGAGAGCAGGGCCCCGGGCCAGGAGCGGCTCGATGCGCCGGCGGCCGGCGGCGATCATGTTGTAGACGACGCCGAAGCCGGTGACGGCGGCGAGGGCGGCCATCAGGGACAGAGCGAGATAGAAAGTGACGTTCGTCTCCAGGGCCACCAGCTTCGTCATGGCGGCGATCATCACGTAGCCGAAGTAGTAGTAGCTGATAGAGCTGCCCGCCAACCAGGGATCGCTGGGCGGGAACGACTCGCTGCGGTTGATCGCGTTCAGGAAGGCGAATTCGAACGGCTTCTCTCCCCACATGATCTCGGGCGCGAAGGAGCGGATGAAGACGGCGGCCGCCAGCACCGCGACGAACATCACCTCTATGAAAACGACGTAGCGCCAGCCCGCGCGAAGGAAAGCGGCCATCTCCTCGCGGTAGCGAACCGCAACCACCAGCGAAAGGCCGGCGATGAACAGGAGCAGTCCGATTACGGTGAGGCGGCTGTTGGGGAAGAGACCGACCGTCGCCCCCATCCAGAGGCTATACCCCAGCAGCAGGAGCCCCACGACCTTGGAGAAGGCGAAGCCGCGGTCAGGCAGCCAGCGGAAGAAGGCGTAGGTCAACGGGAAAGCGGCCAGGCCGACCGCCTCGATCCCTATCCACCAGACAAGGAACTCTTTCATGCCTCACAATAGAGCTTATCCGCCGCCGGGCTTCTGTGGCTAGCCGATGAGAGCCAATACGACTAGCACCCGTCGTGCAGCTAGAGGCCCTTTGACCGACGGCGCGAGGCGTTCAT
>JADFRV010000058.1 GCA_022561095.1 Chloroflexota bacterium
GCCGAGATCATTGAGATGCACCACGAAAGCAAGGTCGATTCCCCGTCTGGGACGGCCTTGGCCACCGCCCGCAGGATGGCCGAGGGCCGCGAGGGGCGCTTCCAGCGGCCGCCCACACAGCGCGAAACGCTTGAGGGCACCCGCGGCGGTGCCGTTGACGGCGTCACCATCCACAGCGTGCGTCTCCCCGGCCTGGTCGCCCACCAGGAGGTGATCTTCGGCGGGCTCGGTGAGACCCTCACCATCCGTCACGACTCCAGCAGCCGCGAAGCGTTCATGCCGGGCGTAATACTGGCGATAAAGGACGTGATGGAGCGTCAGGACGTCGTCCACGGCCTGGAGAGATTGATCGGCCTGGAATAGCCCGCGCCCATCCATGAGGCCCAAGTCGCCGGACCATAGCACAAAGGGCTCTTGATTCCTGACCCCAAGAGGATGCTATCATTCTATCCTGAGAATGATAGGTTGGATTAGACCGTGGCTGGCAAGACGATAGTCGTCCTCGGCGGTGGCGTCGGCGGCTTGGTGGCCGCCAACCGGCTGCGGAAGCTCCTCCCCCGCGAGCACCGCGTCGTCCTCGTAGACCGCAACGTCTGGCACAGCTTTGCACCCGCCTATACCGCCGTCATGCTGGGCGGGAAAGTCGCCGCCCAGATCAGCCGCGACCTGCGCCGCCTCAACCGCAAGCGGATCGAGTTCATCGCCGATGAGATCGTCGCTATCGACCCCGCCAAGAAGACCGTGCACCTGAGCGGCCAAGAGCTCACCTACGATTACCTGATCGTCGCCTTGGGTACCCAGTACACCGCGGGAGATATCCCCAAGCTGGGCACCGCCTACACCTACTACACCCTGGAGGGTGCGGAAGCCCTGTGCGAGGAGCTCGCCAACTTTACGTCTGGCCGTATCGCGATCGTCGTTCCGGGCCTGCCCTACAAGTGCCCCGCCTCCCCCTACGAAGGCGCGCTTCTCTTGGACCACTACTTCCGCCGCCGCCGCCTCCGCACCGAGGTAGAGATACGGCTGTTCACCCCGGAGCCCGCGCCCCTGCCTGTGGCGGGCGCGGCGTTGGGCCGGGAGGTGACCGAGATACTGGCCGGCCGCGAGATCTGGTTCAGCCCCAACAGCCGTCTACAGGCAGTAGACCCCGAGGCCAGGAGGCTGACCTTCCAGGACGGTATCGACGCCGCCTACGACCTTCTCATCGGCGTGCCCCTGCACGAGGTCCCGACCGTAGTGCGCGAGGCCGGCCTGGCTCAGGAAGGCGGATGGGTCAGCGTGGACCGGGAGACGCTGGCCACATCGTTCGAGGGTGTGTATGCGATTGGCGATGTCACCGGCATCCCGCTCGCCAACGGCCTCCAGCTGCCCAAGGCGGGAGTGTTCGCGCACGGCGAAGCTGAGGTCGTAGCGCGCAACATCGCCGCCGAGATTAACGATGGTGAGACCCGCTGGGCGTTCGGTGGAGAAGGCTCCTGCTTCCTGGAGACCGGCTACGGCAAGGCGGCATACGTGACCGGCAACTTCTACGCCGAGCCTGACCCGGAGGTGAAGTTGCGCCAGCCCAGCTTCGTCTGGCGCTGGGTGAAAGAAGGCTTCGTTCGCACCTGGCTCTGGCGCTGGTTCTAGACGCCGCCCACACAGACGATCCGCTGCCGTGGAGTAGAGCTTCCCACTTGCAGGGCGCAGCGCCTCCCGTTGCGGCTCAAACTCCAATCGGCTAACATGGTCGCGCCGCAGCCGAATCCGACGGCTGCGCCGTATCCCGAGAGTGAGTACGAATGGCCAAGGATTACAACGTCGCAGTAGTCGGCGCCACCGGCCTTGTGGGGCAGGAGTTCCTCAAGCTCGTCCTGGAGAGAGGCTTCCCTATTAGAGAGCTGCGCCTCCTCGCCTCTAACCGCTCGGCGGGGCGCCGCGTCACCGTGGGCGAATGGCAGCTGGAGGTAGAGGAGACCAACTCTAAGTCCTTCGCCGGCGTGGACATCGCCTTCTTCTCCGCCACCACGGAAGTCTCCAAGCGAATAATCCCCGCCGCTGTCAAGGCCGGCGCCGTCGTCATCGACGATAGCTCGGCCTGGCGTATGGAGCCGGACGTCCCTCTGGTTGTGCCGGAGGTGAACGCCGAGGATCTGGAGGGTCACAAGGGGACCATCTCCATCCCCAACTGCCCCACCACGCCCTTGGTACATACCCTCTGGCCCCTCCACACAGCCAACCCGATTAAGCGCATCATCGTCGATACCTACCAGTCCGTTTCGGGGCACGGCGCCAAGGCGGTTCAGGAGCTTACCGCCCAGACCCGCGCCGTGCTGGACGGCGACAGCACCACCGCCCACGTCTTCCCTCACCAGATAGCCTTCAGCCTGCTGCCCCACGTGGACGTCTTCCTGGGCAGCGGCTACACCAAAGAGGAGTGGAAGATAATCAACGAGACCAAGAAGATCATGCACGAGCCCGATCTGGCGATATCCGCCACCTGCGTTCGCGTGCCCGTATACGTCGGGCACTGCGAGGCTGTGCATGTGGAGTTCAGCCACCCCATCACCCCGGAAGACGTGCAGACTATCCTCCGCGACACCCCCGGCGTGACAATCCAGGACGAGCCGTCCGTGAACCTATACCCCACGCCCAGGGGCGTCGTCGGCAAGGACGACACGTTCGTGGGACGCATTCGCCAGGACGCTTCCCATCCGATGGGAATCGCCATGTGGATCGCCAGCGATAACCTCCGCAAGGGCGCCGCCCTCAACGCGATCCAGATCGCGGAGGAGCTGATCGCCCGCCGCCTGATATAGGAGCTGCTCATGGAGATCGGACGTCTTCTCACCCCCATGGTCACCCCCTTCGACGACGAAGGGCAGGTGGACTACGAGCAGGCGCGGCGGCTGGCCCGTGCCCTGCTAGACTCCGGCAGCGACGGCCTGGTGATCGCTGCCACCACCGGTGAGGGGCCGACGCTGACCAATGACGAGAAGCTGAAGCTGTTCGCCGCCGTCAAGGAGGCGGTGAACGGCCGCGCCGCCGTCATAGCCGGCACCGGTACCAACAACACCGCCGCCAGCATAGAGCTGTCCCAGGAGACGGAGCGCATCGGCGTCGACGGCCTCCTGCTCACCGTGCCCTACTACAACAAGCCCACGCAGGACGGTCTCTACCGCCACTTCGAGGCGATCGCCCGGGCGACCAGACTGCCCTGCATCCTCTACAACATCCCCTCACGCACCGGCGTCAACATGACGGCGGAGACCACCCTCCGCCTCTCCCGCATGCCGAACATCGTTGGCATCAAGGAGTCATCAGGCGACCTCGTCCAGATCGCCCGCATTATCGACGACGCCGGCGATGACTTTCGCCTCTGGAGCGGTGATGACGCCCTGACTCTGCCCATCCTCGCCATCGGCGGCTACGGCGTCATCGCCGTGGTCTCTCACCTCGCCGGCGTCCAGCTGCACCGGATCATCGACGACTATCTGGCCGGTCGCACGGCTGATGCCGCGAGCGGCCATCGTCGCCTCCTGCCCCTGATGCAGACCCTGATGACTGCGGCCAGCAACCCGGCCCCCGTGAAGTACGCCCTCAACCAGGTCGGCTTCAGAGTCGGCGCCCCCCGGCTGCCGCTGGTAGAGCCGGAGGGGGATGCGGCCGAGCGCATCATGGCGGAGGTGCGGCGCAGTCGGATAGACTTAGCGGTGGCGGTTTAAGAAAAGGAAGGAGCTACAAATGGCGAGCATGTTCATAAAGCACCGCGTGGCGGACTACGCCAGGTGGAAGCCCGTCTTCGACGAGCACGAGCCTCTGCGGATAGAGTACGGCACCGTCGGCCACAGCCTCCACCGTGACGCCGACGATCCCAACGTCATCATCATCGCCTTTAGGGTGAATGACTTGAACCGGGCCAAGGAGTTCGCCGGCTCCGAGGAGCTGCGGGCGGCGATGGAGCGGGCCGGAGTACAGGGTCCGCCGGAGATCTGGTTCGCCGATGACGTCGAGGAGAAACGCTACTAGTCGTCGGCGCTGCCGAGAGGTTACTGATGCGTTTTCCCATCCGCATGAGCCCCCTCTGGCGGCCGTTGCTCCTGCCCTTCGGGGGCACGTCGCAGCGCTCCTACGTCGAGCTGGAGGACGGGGTGCTGCACGTGCGCTTCGGCTGGCTGTTCGACCATCGTTTCCCCCTGAGCCAGGTGGAGGCCGCGTCGCCATCTCACTGGCCGCTGCTGGCTGGTATCGGCTGGCGCACGAACTTCCGTGGCACCGTGGGCCTGATCGGCACCTACGCCAACGTTGTTGAGATACGGTTCAAGGAGCGCCAGCGCCTGCGTATGCTCCTCCCCACGTCCTGCGAGCGCCTCTACCTCTCTCTACAGGAGCCGCATGACTTCATCAACGCCCTGCAAGAAGCCACTTCGATAGATGCCCCGGCGGAGCCGGTGGCCGCGGCGCCGACGGCTCGGAAGCGGCGTCGCAAGAAGAAGAGCGGCTAGCTCCCCTCTCGCGCCCGCACGAACGCCTGCCAGCGCTTCCGCAGCTCCGACTGGCCCCAGCTATAGCCCACAGCGTCGCCCACGCTGTTCGCCACGTTCGCCGAGCCGATGTAGAACAGCGCCATCGTCCCGAAGAACGCCAGCGCCGTCCACCAGCTAACCCCGGAGAACGCCAGCGGCAACAGCCCCAGCACCACCCCCAGCGTCAGCCCGCTCCAGGCGATGCCGCGCACCACCCAGCCCTCCCGTGACCGCTGGCTGCGGAACATCGAGAACACCTCGTCAGGTACGCGCGTCACAGCGGGCCAATCGGTCAGGGAGCGGCCGCAGTGAGGACAAGAGTTGCCCTCCTTCCCTGCGGGAACGGGGTGATAGCAGTAGCCGCAGAACCGGCCGGCGTTGGGCGCCTTCCCCTCCAGGACGTCATCCAGGAGGCCGAGCAGCCGCTCTGAGAGGATGCCCTGAGGCGGCCTCTCGAAGGTCGTGGTTGACTCTCGTGTTCCCTGTGTCGTCGCTCGACCTCTAGTCCGTCATTATCGAGCCGACGTGCTCCGGCTCGATAACCAGGATCACCCGCTGGTCTCCCGGCTGGTGGTACGGGTATTTGTCCAGGCCCAGGTACTTCTTGGCTAGCTTGTCTATGTGCTCGTCTGCACCCTCGTGTGTGATCTCCACTACGCGGCCCCGGATGAAGGCCGATGAGTAGGGATTCTCCTGGTTATAAATTGAAATAGCCACGCGGGCGTCGCGGCGGACGTTTCGGGGCTTGGATCGACCCTCTGCCGAGTTCACCAGGATGCGGTCGCCATCCACGTCCACCCACACGGGCGATACCTGGGGCGAGCCGTCCGGCATGAGGGTGGCCAGGTGGCCGTAGTTAGGCTCTCGGAACAGCTTCTTGACACCTTCGGACAGGGTTGCGGACATGACACTACCTCCTAACGTTTTGGAGCGATGTTTCTTATTACTCTGACGCCAGCTCCCGCATCTGCTCCATCCGCGACAGGAAGCCCTCCACCGAGACGCCGTCGGGCGAGACCGATGGATCGAAGTGGATCTCCGCCACTCCAACCTCTCGCGTGGCGGCGATGTCCGACTTGATCTGTTCAGATGAGCCCGTGAATATCCAACGGTCCTCGCCCAGTGCTTCATCTGTCACGAGTATGTTGGCCCGCACCACAACCTCCAGCTCGTTCGGGTCGCGGCCCGCCTGCTGGGCCATATCGCTCAACCCTGCGATCATCTGCTTCATCGCATCCGGGGGCAAGCCCGCCGGCAACCAGCCGTTGGCCATCGTCGCCGTTCGTTTGAGGCCGCCCGGCGAGAAGGCTGCCAGGTAGATGGGCGGGTGCGGCTTCTGCACCGGCTTGGGGAGGATGACCGACTTCGGGATCTGGTAGAACTCACCCTGGAACTCCACCGGGTCAGTCGTCCAGATCGCTTTAAGGACGCTGAGGAACTCGTCCGCCCGCCGGCCACGCTGCTTCATCGACGCGCCGGCGGCGTCAAACTCGTCCTGGGACCAGCCCAGCCCTAGCCCCAGCCGTAGCCGGCCGCCCGACAGCACGTCCAGGGTGGTGAGCCTGCGGGCCAGCATCACCGGGTTGTAGTACGGCATGTCGAGGATGCTGGTGCCCAGGGCGACGCGGCTCGTCTGTCCGGCAACAAACGTCAACGCCTCAAGCGGATCGAGGACGATCTTGTACGCTTCGGGGAGCGAGCCGTCAGGCGTGGCCATGTATGGGGTCTTCGGCTCGATCGGGTAGAGCAGACGTTCCGTAACCCAGACGCTGTCATAGCCAAGCTCCTCGGCCCGCTGGGCTACCCGAACGATAGCTTCGGGACCCGCCGCCGGACCGATCTGGGGTAGATTGAATCCTAACCGCATCACCTGCTCCTTCCCGATGAGAAAGCCGGGCTGCCGAGGCCTCCGGTGCCCGCTCAATTAATAGGTTGTCTTGTAGTAGGTTATCTTGAAGGGCGCCTTCCGGCTAGGGCCTCACTCATGCCCTATCGTCCGCCCCGGCGAGATCCGGTCCCGCAGCAGACGCTTTACCTCGCCTGCCTCAGGCATCACCTTCGTCTCGCGGTTGGTCGCCAGCGTCTCCCCGTCCAGCCTCACCTCGAAGATGCCGCCGGAGCCCGGCACCAGCGCCACCTCGCCCAGCTCCTTCTCGAAGCTGGTGAGCAGCTCCTGGGCCAGGTAGGCCGCGCGCAGCATGAACCGGCACTGGGTGCAGTAGTGTATCTCGATGCGCGGAGACGCCATCTCAGCCCATCGCGACTATACGAGCTGGAAGGAGTAGTCGTGGTTGGCCAGCAGGGCGCCCGCGTAGACCGTGGCGATGCTGACCAGGAGCGTCAGCGAGCTGACGATTATGGAGACCCGCCGCAGGCCCGCTGCCTCGGTCGAGTCGCTCCGCATCTCCTCCAGAAGCCGCAGCTGTTTGGGCCCGATGACGAACGTGTGTAGGGCGGTGAGGATGACCATCAGCCCCACCAGCACCATCTTCGTGGAGAATATCTGGAAGTAGCGGTATTCGGTGTCCCAAAGGTGGCCGAACTCGTCTGCCTCCTGGAACAGGTTGGATACGCCGCTCAGGACGATGACCGCCATCGCGGCCCAGGCCAGCCAGCCGAACCGGGTCACGATGACCCTCATCACCCGCAGGCGCACCTCGGGGTCCTCGATGACCCGCACGGCTGGGACCGTCACCAGAAACATAAAGAACTGCGGTCCTAACCAGACCGCCACCGCGACGATGTGGACCCAGGGCGTTATCGCTTCGCTCATCTGTATCTCATCTCTAGAGGATCGGCTTGATCGGAATCGCCTGATCGCGCTCCGGGCCCACGGACACTAGGTGCACCGGCGCGTCCAGGAGCTCTTCGATACGCCGTACGTAGGCGCGGGCGTTCTCCGGCAGGTCCTTGAAACGTCGCGCGGTTGACGTGTCCTGCTGCCAGCCGGCTAGCTCCTCGTAGATGGGCGTGGCCCGAGCCAGCGCTCCCCGGCTGGCGGGCAGAGAGTCGGTCCGCTCTCCCTCCAGCTGGTACTCGGTGCACACCTTGATCGTGGGCAGCTGGTCCAGCACGTCCAGCCGGGTCAGGGCGATAGCGGTGACCCCGTTGAGGCGGGCCGTGTAGCGCGCGGCCACCGCGTCGAACCAGCCGCAGCGGCGTGGCCGGCCGGTGGTAGCGCCGTACTCCGGGCGCGGCCCCCCTTCCCGCAGCAGCGTGCCCGTCTCGTCCGTCAGCTCGGTAGGCATCGGCCCGGCGCCCACGCGTGTGCTGTACGCCTTGTACACCCCCAGGACGCTATCGATCTTCGTCGGCCCGATCCCTATGCCTATACCCGCTCCCCCCGCCAGCGATGACGGCACCGAGGAGGTGACATACTCGTAGGTGCCGGCGTCCAGGTCCAGCAGCGACCCCTGTGCTCCTTCCAGCAGCACCGTATCGCCGCGGCCCATCGCCTCCTGTACCAGCGCCGCCGTATCCGTCACGAACGGCGCCAGCCGCGAGCCGTAATCGGCGTATTCGGCGTGCACCCGCTCTGTGGACAGAGGCTCGGCCCCGTACAGCTTCTCCAGCGTGGCGTTCTTGTAAGGCACCAGGAAAGAGAGCAGCTCAAGCAGCGACTCCTTGTCCATGAGATCGGCGATCCGTACGCCGGCGCGGCCCACCTTGTCCACGAAAGCCGGCCCCACGCCGCGGCCCGTGGTCTCAATCGCCGCCTTTCCCCGTAGCTCTTCGTCCATCCGCTCGATGAGCGGGTGCCAGGGCATCAGCACCTGGGCGCGATCGCTAAGGAACAGCCGGCCCTGGACGGAGACGCCGCGCGACTGGAGCTCCTCGATCTCCGCCAGCAGCACCGGCGGGTCGATGACCAGGCCGTTGCCGATGACGCAGATCTTGTCTGGGTAGAAGATGCCCGCCGGCACCAGGTGTAGCTTGAACTCGCCCAGCTCATTGACCACGGTGTGACCGGCGTTGTTGCCGGCTGAGTACCGGGCCACTACCTGGGCCTTCTGCGCCAGCAGGTCTACGACCCTGCCTTTCCCCTCATCCCCCCACTGACCGCCTACCACTACGATAACTGGCATAAAATAATCCGCCCTGGCGGACTCCTTTCCTCACCCGTCAGTCCGCAGGGGAGTATAGGGGCCGCAGCGCGGCCGGTCAAGAGGCGGTGTCACCGTTCGGTACATTGGCGACGCGAAGCCGCATCCACGGTCAACCCAGCGTGAGTTCGGGGAAGTAGGTGGCGTAGTACCCTCTGTCCCTCGTCAGCAGCTGATCGGCTTGCACCAGGGCATGTGCTCCGATGATGAAGTCAGCGACCACATGCTGTCTGGGCTGGATACTCGCTCCGCACTTGTCGCAGTGGAGGTCCGGCGTGGCTCCGCACTGGGGACAGGTCAGCGAAGGGCGTCGGCGGATGTACTCGCTCCAGGCTCTGCCCGCCCGATACAGCGCGTCGGCGTTCGAGGACTCCAGCCGAAGGCCGGTATCGGCGAGGAAGCGCTCGAGCCTCTCCTGCTCAGCGAAGTGGACGGCCAGCTCGGCGTACACCGGGTCGCTGATGAGCACAGCGCCCGCCCGCAGAGCCTCCGCCAGGGCGTGCTCGGACTCATCGCCGTGAGGGGCGTCGGGGATGAGGACGTCGAGTAGAATGTTAGTGTCGACGGCGCTGATCATGTACCGCGTCCGCCGCGGGCGGACTCGACGAGCTCGTCGGAATCGCGGCCGGCGAGGTGCTTGAGATAGCCGCGATACTTCTTGAAGGGGGAGGCTGGCACCAGCTTCTGGACGCGGAAGCCGGAGCGGTCCTCGACGAACTCGATCTCGTCGCCGGGCCGGAGCCCGAGGCGCTCACGCACGTCCTTAGGGATGGTGACTTGGCCCTTGGTGGTAATCTTCGTCTTCGGCATGGTGCGTCCTTCAAGGGTAAGGATTAACTTCCTTACTACATTGTAAGGGATTGGCTTCGAGGACGCAAGCCTGTTCGTCAACTTCGTGAGAGATCAGATCCTGGCCTGAGGCACTTGTTCTCCACCTTCGTCGACCCACTACCGAAGGGCCAGCCTTTGCCAACTTCTGCCCTGCCTGATACCCTAGCAGGGCCGAGAGACGTAGCTTGTGAGGCGACGCCATGACTGAACCTATCGACTATGCGAAGCTGGAGTCCGCCATCGGCCTCAACTGGTACCAGGTCGACCCCGACCTGAAAGCGCTGATGGACCGCTACCTGTCGCCCGAGGATCGCGGCTGGGCCGAGGAGCGGCTCCAGCGCTGGGGCGAGATATGCGGCGGGCCCATCGCCGCCAACGCCGAGGTGATCGACCGTAACCCGCCGCGCCTGGAGCGCTACGACGCCTGGGGCAACGAGACCAACCGCGTTGAGCACCACCCGGACGCCATCGATACCAAGCGCTACATCTGGGAGGAGGGCCCCCACGCCCTGGAGGCGGCGGGCAAGGAGGTGCCGCCCGTCCTGGGCAGCGCCTTCACCTACCTCCTCAGCCAGTCGGACACCGGCATGGTCTGTGCCACCGGCATGACCGGCGGCGTCATCGCCCTCGTCGACCGCTACGCGCCGTCCGGCATCCGCGAGGAGCTGATGGACCACCTGATGGCGTCCTCCTACGATGACAGCTGGGACGGCGCCATGTTCATGACCGAGATACGCGGCGGCTCCGACCTCGCCACCACCGATACGACGGCCAAACAGGTGGACGAGCGCACCTGGCTGCTCAACGGCTCCAAGTGGTTCTGCTCCAACGTGGACGCCAAGGCGATCGCCACCCTCGCCCGGCCGGAGGGTTCCGATCCCGGCCTGCGCGGCCTCGCCCTCTTCGTCGTCCCCGTTACCCGCGCCGACGGCTCCCCTAACGGCATCCACATCAAACGCATCAAGGACAAGCTGGGCACCCGCTCCGTGCCCACCGCCGAGGTCGATTTCGTCGATGCCGAGGCCTACATCCTTAGCAACCCCCAATCTGACTCGTCGGAGTCGCGGGGGCTGAACCGGATGATGAGCATGGTCAACGGCTCGCGGCTGGGCGTGGCCGCCATGGGGCTGGGCATCGCCCGCCGCTGCTTCCTGGAAGCGGCGATCTACGCCGCCCATCGTGAGGCGTTCGGGCGCCGGCTGGACGAGCTGCCCCTGGTCCAGGAAACGCTCCTCCAGATGGCCGTCGAAGTCGAGGCCGCTGCCGCTGCCGTGTTCGAGACCTCGTCTCTCGCCGGGCGCTCCGGCGACGAGGAGGCGCGGCGGCTGTACCGCATCATGGTGCCGCTCTCCAAGTTCCGCGCCGCCCGCCGCGGCCTGGAGATCGCCAGCCAGGGGCTGGAGGTGCTCGGCGGCAACGGCTACATCGAGAGCTGGCCCCTGGCACGCCAGTTCCGCGACGCCCAGTGCCACACCATCTGGGAGGGCACGGAGAACATCATCTCCCTGGACGTCCTCCGCGCCATCGCCAAAGAGCACGCCCACGACGCCCTCCTGGGTCGCGTCGACGAGGCGCTGGCTAAGGCCGATCACCCGGCGCTGGCGGCTGTCCGCGGCGCCGTCGAGGGCGCCCGCGCCGAGGCTGTCGAGGCGCTCGCTGTCATCGCCTCCCTGCCCA
>JADFRV010000231.1 GCA_022561095.1 Chloroflexota bacterium
TATATAGAGAGCGCTCATTATACTGAGGAAGCGCTCGCTATGCGACTCGCTGGTGCGCCGGTGTCAGGCGCTTCTCTTGGTCACTTCCAAGGCTACCCAAGGTAGCTAACAGCGGCCCGCCGCGATTGTGGGCCTGGACGGGGCGGGCGTCAACGGTGCGTGGTCTTGGCCTGGCAACTCGGGTCGCTGAAGGCACTTGAGACTGTTAACCTAGCCGTAACATCCGGGCGCTATTCCGCCGTTGAATACGGCTTGATCCTCTGAGAAAGTAGCAACTGCGGGGTCTCCGAGCATTGGGCGGGCCACCTCAAAAGAAGCCGGAGCGCCACCGCAGTCGATCCCCCACTTTAGCGGAGCAGCTAGCTCCCTGTCTGTCAGGTACTACACCACAGGGCGGCTGGTACGCCAGGAGGCGCCGGCTGCGGTAGGGGCGCCGCGATTGTGCGCCTGGGCGGGGCGGGTGTCAACGGGGGGCTGTTCTTACGGCTCGGGGCTGGCCGGCGGTGCTATAATCCACCGGTGACGATGCGCTACCTGCGGGAGCGGGGCGAAAAGGCGTAGGAGGGTGAGATGCGCTTAAAGTTTTGGGAGAAGGATACAGCCCGTTCCGGTCCTGTGCTAACAGAAACTAGAAAGCGCAACCTCATGTTGCTGTTTACGGCAGTCGCGGCAGTTGCGGCGGTGGTGGCGGTAATAGTAGCGGTGCAATGACTGACGCTCTCCCCTACGCCCTCCCCGCCGCGGCCGGGCTCTTGGGGTGTACCTAGATGCCGCCGACACGTAAGCGGCGGTCGCTGCACCGGCGCCGCCACGGCAATGGACATCCGCGTAGCCGCAGAGAGCAGCGGGACATCTCGCTGCAGCGGGCGAAGCAGGGCGTCGGACGGGCCGAACGTAAGGAGGCCAGCGATGAGTGAGAAGGGAAAACGCAAGCAGTTGGATAGCGTCATTGCAATGCGCTGCTTCGCCGCAGAAATCATCCACCACCTAGAGAACGGGGAACCCAATTTGGCCCTCGAGGCGGCCCAGTACATGGCGGGTCGATGTGATGAGGATATCGCTGCCTTTGGTGACGAAGCGCGAACGCTCCTCGCCGCTGCCCTGAGCAGGATTGAGCAGGCCAGGTGGGAAGGGCAGTTTCAGGACGGCTCACGTGACAACAACTGATCTTCTCCCCTACGCCCTCCCCGCCGCGGCCGGGCTCCTGGCGCTGCTGCTGGCGCCGGCCGTGGACCGCTGGGTGGAGCGGTTCGATGCGTGGGTGGAGAAACGGCTGGGGGCCAGGCAACGAGATTAGGCTAAGTGGAAACCATTGTCGTCGCCCTCGTCGTTGGTGCTGTCGGCGGCTTGTTCGGGAGTATTGCGGGCCCTTGGCTGGCACATCGACTGAGCCGCGAGCGCCGAAAGGAAGAGCGAGAAGAGGAAAGGAATCGAGAGCTCAGGCGCATGGTTGAACATGTGATGCGTCTAGCTCGCTCTGTTTCCTCCTCGACGCTTGAGATCGAATACTACGACACGTTTGGCCGCGACATCCAGGAAGTATTGCAGAGCGGCCGGCAATACATTCTATCGCTGCAGGCCTTGTACCCCGATTTCATTTGGCGCCCTCACCGAATTCATGATCCGAGGCTGCGTACCCTAAGCGACGCACTCAATTCCGCAGTAGGCCAGTTGGGTATCCTCATAAGCGTGCGCCGTGGGGAGCTGGCCGGCAGCATCGCGGACTGGCCTGAGCAAACCCGGAACGTGCGGCGTTGGCTAGACATCCTAGAGGAAGCTGTAGATCGGCAGATGGATAAGCTGGGCTGGTAGCCCACCGACAGCAGATAACTACGGCGTTTTGTACCTGACATTCACGTCTAGAGCACAGCGCTAAGGGCGGTAGGATTAAGAGTCAGCTGCTCTGCCAGTTGAGCTAGCGGCCCTCGACCCTAGTCAGGGCCCAGGTTTGCGAAGTATATCACGGGCTACATTGCGCCGCAACAAGAATAGAATCAGATAACCGCTGGGGACCGTACGCCCAGCGCCGCGATTGTGCGCCTGGGCGGGGCGGGTGTCAACGGACGGGGGGCTGACCCGGCGACGATGTAGCGCAACTGCCGTCCAAATGGTAATATCGTTCGTTGTATTCGATTAAGACCCTAGAAGCAGGAGGCACCCTTCATGTCCATCTTGTCCCTTGTCCGTAGCCGAATCTTCATCGCGCTGCTGGTGCTGGGCGTGGCCCTGGTTGTGGCGGCCGCCTGCGGTGACGATGACGACGGCGATGAGGCCCCCGCCGCAGGGGAGACCCCCATCAACGCCGCCGGCGATACGCCTGCCGCTACAACTGTGGATGTCGGGTTGGAGGAGTTTGCGGTTAACCCGGCGCAGGACATCGCAGACGCCGGCACGTTGACCTTCAGCGTCTCCAATGATGGTGCCATCCCCCACAACTTTCTGGTGATCAGGACAGACCTTGCATCTGACGCACTTCCCACGGCTGATGCCCAGGTCGACGAAGGACAGGTGGACGTCGTCGCCTTTATCCCGGAGTATGGCGCCGGAGATACGGAAGACGTGAGCGTCGACCTGGAGCCGGGCAGCTACGTTCTCATCTGCAACGTTGCCGGCCACTACGACTCGGGCATGCGTGCCGGCTTCACAGTCGAGTAGCAAATTAGGGTGCGGTGCACCTGAAATTCGCACCCGGATCGGGGGACCGGTTAGGAAGCACGCCGCCGCGGCTGTGCGCCTGGGCTGGGCGGGCGTCAACGGGGTTGTGGTACGGCACGAAGGCAGTCCAAGCGTGACCGGTCGAAGATACGCAAGAGGGCTCCCAGCGCATGGCAGTCAGGAGCCCTCTCAGACGACCCGATGGTGCCTACGGGTTCATGCCCTTGCAGTGGGCTCGGAGGGAGGGCATCGGGGCCATCGTGGACGCCGGCGCGGTCAACGTACTATACGGCTCAGTAGCGGGGCTGACGGCGAGCGGTGATCAGCTCTGGCACCAGGACAGCCCAGGAGTTAA
>JADFRV010000232.1 GCA_022561095.1 Chloroflexota bacterium
ACCTGGCAGCGGCTGGGCATAACCTTCGACCTGTTCACTACCACCGGCACCGAGTACCACGCCCGTACCACCCACGACATCTTTCTCCGCCTGCTGGAGCGCGGACACATCTACCAGGACACGATGCTCCTGCCCTACTGCCCCCAGGACAAGCGCTTCCTGCCCGACCGCTATGTGGAGGGGATTTGCCCGCACTGCGGCTATGACGGCGCCCGCGGCGACCAGTGCGATAACTGCGGCCGCACCCTCAACGCCCCCGACCTGATCAGCCCTCGCTGCAAGATCTGCGGCGCCACGCCTGAGTGGCGGGAGGAGGAGCACTTCTTCCTCCGCCTCAGCGCCTTCAACGATAAGCTCAAGGAGTGGGTTTCCCCACAGACTCACTGGCGCAAGGCCGTACTCAACTGGACGATGGGCATCCTCAACGAAGGGCTCCAGGACCGCGCCATCACCCGCGATATTAACTGGGGAGTCCCTATCCCCCTCGAAGGCTATGAGAGCAAGCGAATCTACGTCTGGTTCGAGGCCGTCATCGGGTATCTATCGGCCTCCCAGGAGTGGGCGGAGCGTTCCGGCAAGTCGGAGTCCTGGCGTGAGTACTGGCTGGACCCGTCCACCCGTAGCTACTACTTCATCGGCAAGGACAACATCCCCTTCCACACCCTCATCTGGCCGGCGATGCTGATGGGCTACAGCGAGGGCGGGGAGAAGTACAACCTACCCTACGATGTCCCCGCCAACCAGTACCAGACCGTTCGCGGCAGCAAGGCCTCCACCAGCCGCAGGCTCGCCGTCTGGGTGCCCGATTTCCTATCCCGCTACGACCCTGACTCGCTTCGCTACTACCTCTCCGTGAACATGCCTGAGACCTCCGACGCGGACTTCTCCTGGAGCGATTTCGTGCGCCGCAACAACGACGAACTGGTGGCTACCTGGGGCAACCTGGTGAACCGCGTCCTCAGCTTTACGTACCGCAACTTCGACCGCGTGGTGCCCACCCCTGGCGAGCTGACCGCTGCCGATAGCGCTCTCCTGTCGCGCGCGGAGCAGGCCATAGCAGAGGCGGGCGAGAATATCGGTCTCTGCCGCTTCCGCGCCGGCCTGGAGTCGGCGATGGTCGTGGCGCGGGAGGCCAACCGCTACGTGGAGGAGAACGCTCCCTGGAAACTCATCAAGGAAGACCGCGAGCGCTGCGCCACCGTGCTCTACACCGCCGTCGGCGTCATCAGCGGGCTGAAGACCGCCCTCTACCCCTACCTGCCCTTCACCTGCCAACAGCTTCACGCTTACCTGGGCAGCGAAGGGCCCGTGGACGCCGACGGCTGGCGGTTCGTCATACCGCAGGCTGGACAGCCCCTGGCGGAGCCGAAGCCGCTGTTCAAGAAGCTCGATCCGGCTATCGTTGAGGAGGAGGAAGCGAGGCTAGGGCAGTAGAGATGCTCGTCGATTCCCACTGCCACCTACAGGACTCCCAGTTCGAGTCCGACCGTGACGAGGTGCTTGACCGCGCCCGCCAGGCGGGTGTCTCCGCCTTCGTCGTGATCGGCACCGATCTGGAGAGCAGCTGGCGAGCCGTGGACCTGGCGGACTCCCACTCAGACGTCTACGCCGCTGTCGGCGTCCACCCCCACGATGCCAAGGACCTGGACGACCGCACCCTGGGCGCGCTGGAGCGGCTGGCGGACTCGCCGAAGGTTGTGGCTATAGGCGAGATAGGGCTGGACTACTACCGCAAGCTGTCGCCGCCGGAGGTGCAGATGGACGCCTTCCATCGACAGCTCGATCTCGCCCGCCGCCTCAGCCTGCCCGTCGTCATCCACTCCCGCGAGGCGGATGGGGAGACCTACGACGTCATCGCCTCCTACGAGGAGCGGGCGCTGCCCGATTGGCCCAAGGACCGGCCCCTGGGCGTGATGCACTGCTTCGCCGGTGACCTCATGCTGGCGCTGCGTTACATCCAGATCGGCTTCATGATCTCCATCCCCGGCACCTGCACCTACCCCAAAGCCGACCGCGTTGGCGCCGTCGCCGGTGGCATTCCTCTCCGCTGGATGGCTGTGGAGACGGATGCTCCCTACCTGCCGCCGCAACCTCACCGCGGCCGCCGCAACGAGCCCGCCTACCTGCCGGACACCGTGGCCCGCATCGCCGAGCTACGCGGCGATAGCGTACAGACCGTCGCCGAGCGCACGGCGATGGCCACCGCCTGGCTGTTCGGCCTGGGCGACATCACCGGCCCTGAGCTGCCGCCGAAGAGCGAGGAGGTCAAGTGAGGACAGACCTGCTCTACGGCCCCGTCCAGGAGGACATCGCCCTCGTAGAGGCCACGTTCGACTCCATCAAGCAGGTAGACTACGCCCCCCTGGCGAAGATGCTAGACATCGTACTGGCCGGCGGCGGCAAGCTCCTGCGCCCCGCTCTCACCCTCCTTGGCGGACGTTTCGGCGAGTACGACCTCGACCTCCTGGTGCCGCTCGCCGCCTCCGTTGAGCTTCTGCACACGGCCTCCCTCGTTCACGACGACGTCATCGACAACGCCGCCACCCGCCGCGGCCGGCCCACGGCGAACAGCACCTTCCACAACGCCACTACCGTGATGCTGGGCGACTACATGTTCGCCCACGCCGCTGACCAGGTGGCGCGTACCGGCAACATCCGCGTCATCCGCCTCTTCTCGCAGACGTTGATGATGATGACCAGAGGCGAGATCGGCCAGGACCTGACCGCCTACGACAGCCGTCAGACGGTGCGCGATTACCTCCAGCGGATCGGCGGCAAGACGGCGTCTCTGTTCGCAACCGCCTGTCAGGGAGGCGCGGTCGTGGCCCAGGAATCGGAGGAGTGGATCGAGGCGCTGCGCGTCTACGGGCACAACTTCGGCATGGCGTTCCAGATCGTAGACGACATCCTGGACCTGACC
>JADFRV010000233.1 GCA_022561095.1 Chloroflexota bacterium
CGTTGAGCGGCCCACCGAGCGCTATGCCCTATCACTCCGGGATCTCGAAATTCTCGAAGTCCGGCAGCTCCAAGATGTCGTAAGGAAGCTCGAAGTCCGCGTCCGTCACGTCCGTGGACACGGATGTCGCTTCGAAGGTGAGGCTGTCACCGTTCGTGTCGCTGCGCAGGAGCAGTAGAAGCCCCTCTTCGGAGAAACATACCTCGCCATCGCCCAGCCCGGATATGTCGCTACTGACCGTGAAGCAGGTGGCGTCCACGCCGCCGATACCGCGCTCCGAGCTGTTGAGCAGATCCACGCCCTCGGCCTGCTCCGTCAGTTCTCGTGGAACGTCGAAAAGGGGAGCGAGATGCGCCGTCTGGGCTTCCGTCTCCCCGATGTCAACCATCAGACAGGCCCCTTCGCCGCCGCTGGAGGCGCACAGGTAGGACTCGCCCCCGGCGCTGATGATTATCGTGCTGAACTCTACTCCCTCCACTGTGCGCACGATCTCGATACGAGAATCTGGCGGCCGCTGCACCAGCACCCGCTCGCTTTCAATAACCTCGCCGCCCGCCTCGGTGGTAATCTGGTACGTCACTTTATATATGACTTCACCCGAGGCCCGTGAAGCCAGGGCTCTCAGGTCTTGCAACCCCGTGCTATCCTCCCCATCTTCGTCCCCGGCCTGCGGCGTCTCGTCCCCATTTCCTCCGCCATTGCAGGCTACGGCAGCGAATGCCAGCAGCCCAACCGCCAACACGACAGCGAAGAGCTTCAGCACCGCGAATCGACCGCCCATCAACATAGGGACCTTCTCCTATCCGGCCCGCTTATATCACCCTGGTAAAACGCAGGCCCAGGGAAAAAGATTAAACGTTGTGCGGGCTTGCGCCAGCCGCTAGACCGCTTCGACCCGGCGGAGGAACTCCTCCACTGTCCGGTTGAACAGGGCCGGATCGTCCAGGTGGGGAACGTGCGCAGCGCCGGATACCACCACCAGTTCCGAGCCCTGTATCCCCCGCTGAAGCCGCTCGGCCACGGGAGGCGGCCAGAACGGGTCGAACTCACCCTGCACGATGAGCGCGGGCACCTTGATGCGATGCAGCTCCCCCGCACGGGCGGGAAACGGCACCAGGTCAGGCCCCGAGCCGGTGATGCCGTCAGGCGAGCCGCTCTCAAGGACCAGGGCCCGCACCAGATGGGGCCACTCCAGCGCCAGCTCCAGAGAGAGCAAGGCGCCGTACGAGCAGCCGCCGACGTATGCGCTCTCGATTCCCAGATGGTCGAGCAGGCCCCGCAGGTCGTCGCGCCACGTCTGCCACGTGTGGCCGTCCCCAGGATCGCTGGAGCGGCCGCAGCCACGACGGTCCCACACGACCACCCGCCACCGTTTCGCCAGGGGCCCAACGTTGGGCAGCCAGTGGCTAGTATCCGTCCAGCCGCCGTGGGAGAGGACCAGGGGGATGCCCTCGCCTTGAACCTCGTAGTAGATGTGCGCCCCGTTCACCTCTGCCTGTGGCATCACACAGCTCCCGCCTGTGGTTGAGGCACGACCGGTCGCCTGAGCGTCTCGCGGGCGAAGATGGCGAACATCATGGCAACGCTCACGAGCACCATCGCGTTGAAGGCCAGCGCCGGTCCGAAGCCGGTGAGGTCGGCGAGCCCGCCCAGCGCCACCGGCCCGATGACGAACCCCGCATCGCCGAAGGTTCGGTACAGACCCATCGTGACCCCGCGCATACCCGGCGGCGCGATGTCCGCAGCGTAGGCGGCCGGCGCCGGGCCCAGTATGCCGGTGCCGAAGCCGTGGATCACGGCCGCCATGATGAACATCCACACTTGCCCCGAAAGCGCGAACAGCACCAGGGCCACCCCCGTCACCAGCGCGCTGGGAACGATCAGCGCCTTGCGTCCCAGCTTGTCGATCATGGTTCCCCCAGGCACCAGGACGATCAGCTGCAGCACCGTCATCATCGCGAATATCAACCCCAGGAGGCCCGGGCTCATGTCCAGCCGGTTCGCCCCCACCAGGGGCAGCAGGGTAAGACGTCCGCCGGTGCGGGTGAGAAAGATGCTCATAGTGAGCATGGACACCAGCAAGAAGTCGGGCCGCGCCAGAAGCGATAGCACGCTCTGGCGCGCCGTCTGACGGGGCGGCGTCTCATCCCGGGACTGTTCTGCGGCCGCCCTCGCCTGCTCCCGGCTCAGGTGCACCGTCTCCGGCATGCGGGCGAAGGACCACAGCGTCGCCACTCCGGCGAGCGCCGCCACCAGGAAGAAGGGCGCCGCCAGCCCGAAGCCTTCGGCGACGAAGCCGCCCACAGCCGGGCCGAGCGACACCCCGGCCAGCAGGCTCCCCTGGAAGATGCTCATGAGGCGGCCGCGGTTCTCATCGGTGGTGATGTCGGTGAGGAGGATCATCGCTCCCGTCATGTATATCGCCGAGCCGGCGCCGGCGACGAACCGGGAGGCGATGAGCCAGCCGAAGGTCGGCGCCAAGCCGCCCGCCAGCGACCCCAGCGCCGTCACCGCCGGGCCGCCAACGAGGAGGAGCCGCCGGCCATAGCGCTCTGAGAGGAATCCGGCCGGAAGGTTCATCACCAGCCTAGCTGCCCCGAACACGGTGATGGTCAGGCCGATCATGGCTGTGCCGACGCCGAACGATTGAGCGTACAGCGGCAGCACGGGGCTGATGATGCCGAACCCCAGCATCACCACCATGGTGGTGATGCAGACGACCAACAGAATCTGATTCTCGATCAGCGGGCGAACGACCCGCGCTTCCAGGTAAGCCAGCATGTGTACTCAGCCCGGCCGCACATCGGGGGACGCATTAAGTCCACCGTGCGGGCGGGGCTGAGCCCAGTCTACGACTCGCGGGGGACGAAAGGGAAACGGCGGCCGGCTCAGCGGCTAAGCGTCAGGTCTTCCTACTT